>NZ_JBQFZU010000022.1:0-75788 GCF_056542405.1 Ruegeria sp. AD11(2025)
CCATCATCGTCAGCAAGTGCGAAAGCGGCAACGCCAAGATGCCGGTGATCACCATGGATCCGGTCGTGATCCGCGACCGGTTCATGAAGGCCGTGGCCGGCTGATGGGCACAGGCGCAATCCATTCGGCTGAGGATGCTCGCCGCCTTGCCCAGCGGCGGCTCCCTTGGATGGTGTTTGATTATATCGATGGCGCCGCCGGGCAGGAGGCCGGAGCGGCTCGCAACCGTGCGGCCCTGAATGCCATCACCCTACGTCCCCGCATCCTGCGCGACGTCAGCCGGCGGTCTTTGGCGGTACAGGTTTTCGGTGCCGACGCCGACCGCCCCTTTGGCATCGCACCCATGGGTATGTGCAATCTGGCCGCTCCAGGTGCCGACCTGATGCTGGCGCGGCTGGCGGCGCGCTACCGTGTACCTCATGGCGTCTCAACCGTTGCCTCCACCCCGCTTGAAACCATCCTGGAGGCGGCACAAGGATATGCTTGGTTCCAGCTTTACTTCAGCGGCGACGGCAGCGGCACTTTCAAGCTGGCCAAACGCGCCAAGGCTGCCGGATACCAAACCCTTGTGCTGACAGTCGATGTTCCCGAAGTCGGCCGTCGGCCGCGTGAGCTGCGCCACGGGTTCACAATGCCCTTCCGAATCGGCCCCAGGCAGTTTTTCGACTTTGCCATGCATCCCGGCTGGTCGCTTAAGACGCTTTTTGCAGGCAGGCCGGAAATGGCGAATTTCAAGAT
This sequence comes from Ruegeria sp. AD11(2025), assembly GCF_056542405.1. Lineage (NCBI taxonomy): Bacteria > Pseudomonadati > Pseudomonadota > Alphaproteobacteria > Rhodobacterales > Roseobacteraceae > Ruegeria > Ruegeria sp. AD11(2025). The sequence continues at coordinate 739 of NZ_JBQFZU010000022.1, forward strand.
GGAGGGTTATGACTTCGACCGCGCCGAGAGCCGAGCCCGAGCCACATGGGACACACTGGCCCGGCTGCGGGATCTCTGGCCTGGAAAACTGGTGGTGAAAGGGGTGCTGGACAGCGAGGACGCCCGCGCGTTGATGTCTGCAGGCGTTGATGCCATTCAAGTTTCAAGCCACGGTGCGCGGCAGCTGGAAGCAGCCCCCGCGCCGATAGAAGTGCTCTCAAATATTCGCTCAGACCTGGGGTCGGGTTTTCCCCTCTTCTACGACAGCGGGATACGGTCAGGAGAAGACGTTCTTAAGGCCCTATCACTTGGGGCCAACTTTGTCTTTGTTGGAAGGATACTGCAGTTTGCTATCGCAGCTGCCGGAGAGGCAGGTTTGGAGCAAATGTGGGATGTTCTTAGCCAAGAGTTGAGTATTGCCATGGCCCAAACCGGACAGATTATGCCGAATTGTGACAATTCTCTTTAGTAACGCAAGCGCGACTTTGTGGGACATTGAACCCAAACGCTCTACCACCATGCAGTCGCGATGGGCGTCAAACGTGTGGTTCTTGCCAGTTCGAACTGGGTCCACGGGGACAAGCGTTTCACCATGGATGAGTTAAACAGCGACACGCCTCTGGGGCCGGTGAACGCCTACGGCATGTCAAAGTTGTTTTGCAAACGGACCGGCACTTACTTCGCGCAGCATCATGGGCTTTCGGTTATCTGCCTGCGCATCGGCTGGACCCAATGGACCCATGACAACAAGCCTGGACCTCATATGGCGATGGGTCGTTGGGGGCAGGAGATGTGGCTGAGCGATCGGGATTTTCTAAACGGCATGCGTGCAGCGATAGACACCAAAGACGTCGCGTTTGCGGCCTTAAATCTTATGTCAGACAACCCCGGCATGTGTTGGGATAACACCGAAACAAAAAGAAAAATCGGATACGATCCGCAAGACGGAAGCCCTGCAAAAATGACACCCACCATCGCAGTTAGAACCTCAGTCAAAAGGCTTTTCTCATTTCGCATCGTTAAGTATCTTGAGAGACGCTTTCCGCATTGGTGATGGTCGCGACTTGCAATACTCGATGCGCCCTGACGTTCGAGGCAGCTCAAGAGCTATTGTAGCCCTCAAAACAGAGAGATTTGCAGTTCATAGACTTCCTGCAACTTGAACAGTCCGGCCAAAAACCGGTGGATCGCCACGAGTAATAACCACGTCGTCGTCTCGAGGGCCGAGGAACCTTTGTTTTACAGAGTGTTATTGTGTGGAAATTGTGTGCTAAACGGACCTCAGCCACCAAATACGTCTTGCAGCATTGATTTGATTGAGGGATTCTCCAAATCCACCTCGCCCTACCATCATAATACCTACACCTCGTTCTAATTTGAGCGTCGGAGCAGTCGCCACTCAGTCAATTGCCTTTTCTTCATCCAAAGCTGCCCACCTTCAACGAATGCCCCCATCTTTTCGAGTTCGTTGCCCCGAATACGCTTCTCATCAATTGCCGCAAAACTGATCTCAAGTACTTTCTGCAGATCGTACAGCGATTGATCAGGGTCTCCTTTTAGGTTGTAAGTTACACAACGGTCGCGACTGCTTAGAATTGCCATCCGACCAACTAACACTCAGGCTTTTCCGACACTGTTGCATCGGGCCAGAGCCGTCCGAGCGGAACACCTGGGCCAAGAAGAGATTGCTCTGAAGGCAAATCTCCCGCACTCTCCAATTGACGAGAGGGGGCGCGCGGCAAATGGGCAATATCAAAGAGGAAACGCTCGATCCTGACGATTGGGAGGCAGCCCGCGCGCTCGCGCATATCGTGGTGGATGAGGCCATCGATCATTTGGAGCAGGTGCGCGAGCGTCCCGTTTGGCGCCCAATGCCCGACGACGTTCGCTCTCGTCTCAAGGCTGGCTTGCCAGACGCCCCTTGCCCTTTGGAACAGGTCTATAGCGACTATCTTGCGCTCGTGCGTGCCTATCCTATGGGAAATATCCATCCCCGTTTCTGGGGGTGGTACATGGGAGCCAGCAACTTCACAGGAGCATTGGGTGATTTCCTTGCCGCTGTGGAGGGAAGCAATCTCGGAGGTGGTAACACCGGTGCGGCGCAGGTCGAGCAGCAGGTTGTCGATTGGTTGAAGGAAATCGCTGGCTTTCCTGAAAATGCCAGTGGAACCCTGACCAGCGGCGGGTCCATGGCGAACCTCGTTGCGCATACGGTCATCCGGAACCTCGCTGCCGGCTATGATGTGCGCGCGGAAGGCATCGCCGCCATGGAAAAGCCGCTGCAATTTTATGCTTCTGATCAGGTTCATAGCTGTCATCAAAAGGCCTTCGAAACCCTTGGCCTTGGCGCAAAAGCACTTGTGGAGGTCCCGAGCGATGGCCACCAGCGGATCAGACTCGATGCGCTGGAGGCAGCAATTTCCGAAGACCGCGCGCAGGGATTGCAGCCAGCCTGCGTCATCGGGACGGCGGGCACCACAAACACCGGCGCAATTGATGACCTGACCGCACTTGCCGATCTTTGTGAACGAGAGCGGCTTTGGTTCCATGTGGATGGGTGTATTGGCGGTGTTCTACGTCTTGCCCCAGACCACGCGCATCTTGTGTCCGGCATGGAGAGGGCCGGCTCTGTCGCAATCGATCCACATAAATGGCTACACGCACCTTTTGAGGCTGGAGCCGTTCTGATCAAGGATCCCGAGGCGCATTTCGCAACCTTCGAAATGCATGGTGACTATCTTCAAATCCAGGAACGTGGGATACTCGCAGGTAAGTTCCTTGCCGACTATGGCCTGGAACTCAGTCGTGGTTTCCGAGCGTTGAAAATCTGGATGGCTTTCAAGGAACAGGGTGTCGCCAAGTTCGGACGCCTTATTTCTCAGGACATTGCTTTCGCGCGGTACATGGCGCGTCAGATCGAAGCGCATCCGATTCTGGAACTGGTTGCTCCGGTAGACCTTAACATCGTTTGCTTCCGCTATACGGCGGCGGATGAGGATACGGCCAAGAACCTCAACACCGAGATCATGTTGCGGCTTCAGGAACGCGGCCTTGCTGTCCCATCAGATACGACTGTGCAGGGCAAGCATGGCCTCCGTTGCGCCTTTAACAACCACCGCACAAGGCACGAGGACATTGACGGCTTCTTGCGCGATGTGGTGCGCATCGGCGAAGAGATCGTTGCCGAGAAAGTCCACTAGAGGTCTCTGCAGACCGAGTATGGGTTGCAAGGTCAGCGATTGCATCGGACTCTTCTTTGACGTTGGGGACGATGCAGCCAAAGCCGACTGGCCAGTTCCGCTCCCCAATCCACGGCTTGAGCCCCAGGCGCCGTTCAGATCGCTGCCACCACCACGATAGCACCCCTCGTAGACTGCCCTTGGTACGCAAACTTCGCCCACCCTGAAACTCCCGAGAACGCCCGCACCGTTCCAGCGCCCATTCGTCAGCCCGCCGTTGACAGTGCTTGGGACATGGAAAAGCAAAAAGTCTTCTCAATGAATGTAACGGTGACAGCGTTGCTGATCGGAAGCTCTGCGATCTGATCGTTAATCCGGGATCTCCAGATGAGTGAGTTCAATCTGACCTAAATAACGATGGATACCTTGCCCGCTACTTCCAAGCTGCATCATTTGCCTACAGGGGCAGGTTCGACATGGACCGCGTGACCTCGTGCACCTGGATTTCACCGGACCGATCAATCTCGACAATCAGTTTCAGGGCGTTCGGAAACCGCTCGAAATACGAGAAGCTGATAGCATCGATCAGGTTGATCGCCTGGCATTGTATCCGGTAGTCGGCCTGAAATTCGGTGTGCTGTTCCTGATCTGCTGCCGCGGCGACGTCGGCCTCGGGACCAAGCCCTTCTGCCAGCAGTGTGACATTGGCCGTTGCCGTGAAACAGGCCGCGCCTTCCGGCAGGACAAACAGTTCCAACGGTTTGGACAGATCGGAAATCGCACCGGCGACCATGGCCCGATCCTCGTCGGTTTGCGCCGGGCGCTCAAAGCCGATGATATCCGTAGCAGGCACCGCAAGCGACAAGGATAACTCAGCCTCTGAGACCGCGATATCCAGATGCCCCGTGCCATGTTCGTGCTCAATCCCGGCTTGCGTCTGCGACAGAACGACCGCAGGAACCAAAGTCAGGGCGAGAGCTGCGCATCTCATAAACAGGCACCATCTACCAGGGAATCACGGGTTTTATCTTAGTATTTTTCAAAAGCGGCGCAATCTAGGCTCGGGGCCAGCGGCCCCGCCAAATATGGGGAGGGCAAAGATCAGCTAATCTGAGTATAAAACTCAGGTTGACATAACTGACTAAATAACTCAGCTTTTGCGCCATATGCGTCGCACAGGCGGCGTCTGTGAAATTGTACCAGACAGGAAAGTGTCACCCCCATGACCCGATTTTTTGCTGCCACCAGCGCCCTGACCCTTAGCATCGCGTCCGCAGCCGTTGCAGCCGACGCACCGTCGAAAGCTGATGTTCTGACCACCTACGCGAACATTGCCGAAGCCAAATATGATGACAGCCTGATCGCGGCCAAAGCCCTGCATGAGGCCGTGAACGCCCTGATCGCCGAACCAACCGATGCTACCCTGAACGCGGCACGGGCCGCTTGGGTTGCCGCGCGCGTACCCTATCAGCAGACCGAGGTTTACCGTTTTGGCAACGCCATCGTTGACGACTGGGAGGGTAAGGTGAACGCATGGCCGCTGGATGAAGGCCTGATTGACTATGTCGACGCCAATTACGGCGGCCCGACCGATGAAAACGAGTTCGCCGCGTTGAACGTGATCGCCAACGCCAGCTTTGAGCTGTCAGGCGCGACCATCGACGCCAGCGAAATCACCCCCGAGCTCCTGGCCGAAACCCTGCACGAAGCCGACGGGATCGAGGCAAACGTTGCCACCGGCTACCATGCCATCGAATTCCTGCTTTGGGGGCAGGACATGAACGGCCACGGTGCCGGTGCGGGCAACCGCCCGTATACCGATTATGCCCAGGGGGACGACTGCACCGGCGGCAATTGCGACCGTCGTGCTCAATACCTGAGCGCCGCGACAGAGTTGCTGATCAGCGATCTGGAATGGATGGCAGACCAGTGGAAAGAAGGCGGCGAAGCACGCGCTGCCCTTTCTGCAGATGAAACCGCAGGCGTGAGTGCCATCCTGACCGGAATGGGCTCGCTCTCTTATGGTGAGCAGGCAGGTGAGAGGATGCGTCTGGGCCTGATGCTGAACGATCCCGAGGAAGAGCATGATTGCTTCTCGGACAACACCCATAACAGCCACTACTATGATGGGCTGGGCATTCAGAACGTCTATCTGGGCAGTTACACCCGCATCGACGGCACCCCGGTTTCCGGCGCATCGCTGTCGGAACTGGTGATCGCCTCCGATCCGTCGCTGGACGCCGAGATGAAGGTCAAGCTGGCCAACACCATGCAGGCGCTGGGTCGTCTGAAATCGACCGCCGAAGCCGGTTTCGCCTACGATCAGATGCTGGAACGCGGCAATGAAGGCGGTGAGCTGCTGATCATGGGCGGCGTTGAAGGTCTGGTCGATCAGACCAAGACCATCGAGCGCATCGTAAATGTGTTGGAACTGGATCAAATCGATTTTGAAGGTTCGGAAAGCCTGGATAACCCGGACGCGGTTTTCCATTGAACTTATCCCTGGCAGGAAGCATGGGCGAATTCATGCTTCCGGTTACTCTGATCACGCAAGTTTGTGTCTGGACGTGAAGAATATAACTTACTAAAACCGTAAGAAACCTATCGAGCTTTGAATCGCCATGATCGTTTGCCACTGCACCAACATCACTGACCACGAAATCCGCGCAGCGATTGACTGGATGCGGGCGTCAGACGCTCAGGCAATTATTACCCCCGGAAAGGTGTATCACGCCCTCGGTAAATCCGCGGATTGTGGCGGCTGCATGCCGCTTTTTCTAGACACCATGCGATCGAACGATAATCTGGAAGTACCCATGCAACTCCGCGCGTTACGCACCGGGGCCAAACCGAAGGATCCAGATGAAGGGCAACGCCAACGTCATAGAATACTTAAACAAATCTCTGCGGCATGAGTCGTCGACCGTCAGCCAGGAATGGCTGCACAACCGCCTGTAAGAGGATTGGGGCCTGGGTCATGTGGCTAAGAAGTGCCGCGAAGAGTCCATTGAGGAAATGGAGTACGCGGACAAGTTGATCGAACGGATCATTTTTCTGGAAGGCCACCCCAACCTGCAGAAACTTGACCCGCTGAGAATCGGTGGGACCCCCAGAGAGACACTGGATTGCGACGTCGCCGCGGAACTAGACGTTCGTGCCCTATATGCCGAGGCACGCGAGTTCTGCCACGAGGTGTGCGACTACGTCTCTATGTCGCTGTTCGAGGGATTGCTCAAGGATGAAGAAGGACATATCGACTTCCTCGAAACACAGCTCGACCTGTACGAAAGGATTGGCAAAGCCAATTATGCGCGACTTAATGCATCGAAAAAGGACGATAGCGAATAGCTTCGCCGTCCTGTCGGTAGCCGCGCTTGCGGCCACCCAGCCCCGCGCAGCCGAACTGCAGGATCTTCACCTCAATTTCGAACCCAGAACCGAGGATGAGCGCACCCGGATCGCCAATGTCATCGTGGCACCCACTGATTTCAGCGCGCCACAACGGTTCGAGGACCTGCCCGCCGGGGCCGCCACCGTCCGCGCGCGCACCGATGCGGATGCGTTCTCGCAACCTTCCGGCAACCTGAGTTTTGAGCAGGAGCTGGACTTCAAGGTCGGCAACGGGTTGTTCAAGAAAATCTGGGTATCTTCGCCCGCGTCGACCCTGGCGTCGGACGGGCTGGGGCCGCTGTACAACGCGCGCTCATGCCAGCGCTGCCACATCAAGGACGGGCGCGGCCACACGCCCGCCGGGCCTGGCGACAATGCGACCTCCATGTTCCTGCGCGTCTCGATCCCGGGCGGCGATGCCTACGAAGAGATTGAGGACTTTATCGCCACGCAGCCCGACCCTAACTATGGTGGTCAGATGCAGGACCTGGCCTTGCCCGGCCACGCGGCGGAGTACCGACTGGACATTACCTATGATGAGGTCCCCGTAAACCTTTCCGGTGGTGAAACCGTCACCCTGCGCAAGCCGATCTATCAGGCGACGGATTTGGGATACGGTCCACTGCACCCCGAGGCCATGATCAGCCCGCGCGTGGCACCACAGATGATCGGTCTGGGTCTGCTCGAGGCGATCCCGGTCGAGGACTTGCTGGCCAACGCCGATCCCGATGACGCCGACGGGGACGGCATCTCCGGACGCCCGAACATCGTCTGGTCCAAGGAATTTGATGTGCCTATGCTGGGCCGGTTCGGACTCAAAGCGGGTATGCCGACGATCATGGAGCAATCGGCAGCGGCCTTTTCCGGCGATATCGGTATATCTAGTCCGCTCTACCCTGCGGGTCATGGCGATTGCACCGATGCCCAGGTGCATTGCGTGAGCGCCCCGCATGGCGATGGGGACACCCGCGTGTTTGAAGTCGATCAAATCGGCATGGATTTGGTGGCCTTCTACAGCCGAAATCTTGGCGTCCCGGAACGGCGAAATGTGGATGATCCGAAGGTGTTGCGCGGAAAAGAAGTGTTTTACGACACCGGTTGCACGTCCTGCCACACACCTGCCTTTGTCACCCATCGCATGGAAGACCGGCCCGAACACAGTTTTCAGCTGATCTGGCCCTATTCCGACCTGCTGTTGCATGACATGGGCGAAGGGCTGGCCGATGACCGCCCCGAGGCCCGCGCCACCGGGCGCGAGTGGCGCACACCACCGTTGTGGGGGATTGGGTTGACCCGAACGGTTTCCGGCCACACTCAGTTCCTGCACGACGGACGCGCGCAAACATTGCTCGAGGCCATCCTGTGGCACGGAGGCGAAGCTCAGGCCGCCCGCGATACGGTTGTGGCAATGCCCAAGCCCGACCGTGATGCTCTGATCCGTTTCCTCGAAAGCCTCTGACTAATGCGGTTCCTAGCTTTTGCCCTTGCCCTGACGCTGCCCTTCCCGTCGCTGGCGCAGGATCGCGGTCCGATCCTGAACGCAACAGTCGAAGAACATATTCTGCCCGGCTTCGCAGCGCTTTCCGGCGCAACCGGAGCTCTGGCGCAAGTGGCGCAGGCCAATTGCACCGCAACGTCGCCCGAATTGCGCGCGGCCTATCACACCGCCTTTGACGACTGGATTTCGGTCAGCCACATGCGATTTGGCCCCTCGGAAATCGGTGACCGGGCCTTTGCGCTGGCCTTCTGGCCTGACACCAAAGGCTTCACGCCCAAGGCCCTGTCCGGTCTGATCGCCATCGAAGACGACGCCGTCAAAACCCCCGCGACCTTTGCGGAAACCTCGATCGCCGGACGGGGGTTCTTTGCGTTGGAACAGATGCTTTTCGATCCCCGCTTTTCAGATCAGGGCAGCGACGCTTATCGCTGCGCGCTGATTCAGGCCATAGCCACCGATATCGACCTGAACGCCCGCGCAATGGATGAAGATTGGGCAAACTTCGCAAACGCTCTGACACAACCGGGCGAAAACAGCCCCTACCGATCCGGCGATGAAGCGATGCAAGATCTCTACAAGGCGCTGGTCACCGGTCTGGAATTCACCGGCGACACCCGGCTTGGCCGCCCGATGGGCACATTCGACCGCCCCCGCCCCAACCGGGCCGAGGCGCGTCGCTCTGAACGATCCCTGCGCCATGTGGAACTGTCCCTGATTGCGCTGCGTGATTTGGCCGCGCACCTGTCGGCAGATCACCCCGATATCACGGCTGATCTGGATAGCGCATTCGACAAAGCCATCACCCGCGCGCAGTCGCTGGATGATCCGACCCTTGCACGCGTGGCTGATCCGCAGGGCCGGTTCCGGGTCGAGGCGCTGTGGCAGTCGATCAACGACATCCGCGAGATCGCCTCGTCCGATCTTGGTCCGACGCTGGGCATCACCGCCGGATTCAATTCGCTGGACGGGGACTGACCCATGCCAAGCCGCCGACATTTTCTGGCCGGACTGGCCGCAAGCAGCCTGGCCCCTCTGCGCGGCTGGGCTTCGGTCGGAGCACCGGATTATCTGGCCGCCGCATTATTTCCGGATGGAAGCTACCGTCTGGCCGGTTGGACTACGGGCGGGGATGTCCTGTTCTCTCTTCCCCTGCCCGCGCGCGGCCATGCGGCTGCGGCCCATCCTTACCGCGCGCAAGCAGTGGCCTTTGCGCGCCGCCCCGGCACCTTCGCGCTGGTCATTGATTGCGCCACAGGCACCGAACTCACACGGCTAACCGCCCCAGAAGGCCGCCATTTCTTTGGTCACGGCGTTTTCTCACCCGATGGTACGCAGCTATTCACAACCGAGAACAACTACGAGGCCGGAGAGGGCGTGATCGGCATTTGGGACACCTCCGGTTATAGACGTCTGGGTGAGTTCCCCTCGGGCGGCGTTGGCCCGCATGACATGCGGCTGATGCCCGACGGGGAGACCTTGGTCATCGCCAATGGCGGCATCGAAACCCACCCCGAAACCGGTCGCACCAAACTGAACCTGCCGACCATGCAACCGCGCCTGTCTTATCTGGACCTGAACGGTACGGTTCTGGAACAGGTGGAACTGTCGCAGAACCTGCACAAGAATTCGATCCGGCATCTGGCCGTGCGCCAAGACGGGCTGGTGGCGTTCGCGATGCAATGGCAGGGGGACAAGGCACAACATCCGCCGTTACTGGGCCTGCACCGTCGCGGCCAAGCACCGCGCCTGTTGTCGGCCCCTGACGCCAAGCAAAGCACATTGCAAGGCTATGCCGGCAGCATCGCCTTTTCCGGTGACGGAGAGGCCGTTGCCATCACCTGTCCCCGTGGCAGCGCCCTACACCGGTTCAACGTGGCAAGCGTCGAACTAACCGGCGCCTTCCCGCTGGAGGACGTCTGCGGCTTGGGCCCCGGACCCAAAGGTTTTGTCTTCACCACCGGCACCGGAATCGTCGGCGAGCTGACCTCTGGGGTCCAAATCTCCGCCCGCCCGGACTGCCAATGGGACAATCATCTGATCCCAATTCGCCCGACCGCCTAAATTCGGCAAAGCCCGTCACATAGATTACACTTGGACGAATCGAACTGCTGCCGTATTGGCGGGCGCAAAACTGGCACTCCCACGTTAAGGACCGACTTGATTGAAACAGACGCCCGACGCACCGCATTCCATCTACGGGGTTGAAAAATGGGGCAAGGGCCTCATCGAGGTGACGGAGGATGGCGAGATCGGTCTGCGCAATCCAATGGCACCTGAAGCGGCGGCGATCAGCCTGCCCGGTATCCTGCACGACCTGAACGAACGTGGCATCAAGGCGCCGATGCTTTTGCGCATCAGCTCGTATCTGGAAAACGAGATCGCCCATATCAACGAAAGCTTTCGTGATGCCATCGCCCGAACCGGGTACAAGGGCACCTATCGCGGTGTGTTTCCGATCAAGGTGAACCAACAGGCGCAGGTGGTCGACCGGATTGTCGAGTTTGGCAAGAAATACCAATACGGGCTGGAAGCCGGATCCAAACCGGAATTGGTGATCGCCCTCGCCCATCGCCTGTCGCGCGAGGCCCTGATCGTCTGCAACGGCGTCAAGGATGCCGAGTTCATCCAGCTGGCGATCCTCAGCCGCAAGATCGGCTTCAACACGGTCATCGTGCTGGAAAGCCCGAAAGAGGCCGACACGGTGATCGGGGTCTATAACGAGCTGGGCATCGAACCTTTGCTAGGCGTGCGGGTCAAGCTGACCAACCAGATCAGCGGCAAGTGGGAGGAAAGCTCGGGCGACCGCTCGGCCTTTGGCATGAATACCGACCAACTGGTCGCAACCGTGGACAAGCTTAAGGATGCTGGCCTGCTTCATTGCCTCAAACTGCAGCACTCGCACCTTGGATCGCAGGTGCAGGACGTCAACGATGTTCGCCGTGCCGTGGGTGAGGCCTGCCGGTACTACACCGAACTGACGCGGGAAGGCGTGCCGCTGACCCATCTGGATCTCGGCGGCGGTATGGGCGTCGACTATACGGGCGAGAAAAAGGCAGCCGAAAACTCGATCAACTACACGGTCGAGGAATATTGCGCCAACGTGGTAGAAACCGTCGCGTACGCGATGGACGAGGCCGACGTTGGGCACCCGACGCTTGTCACCGAAAGCGGACGCGCGGTGGTGGCCACATCCTCGATGCTGGTTTTCAACGTGCTGGAAAGCACGCTCTATGACGCGGCAACCGCCCCGGATGTCGAGACCGACGATCACCATATCCTTTCGGACCTGGCGGCAGTGCAGGGTTACCTGTCCTGCGACCGGCTTCAGGAATGCTGGAACGACGCCAATTTCTATCGCAACGAACTGCGCGCCCTGTTCCGCCGCGGCTATGTCGACCTGCGCCAGATGGCTCGGGGCGAGCGCATCTATCTGTCCCTGATGGCCCGGATCAAGGCTTTGGCGGCCAGCGACGAGATGGAAACCGATGTGGACGACCAGCTTGAGAAGGTCGCCGATATCTATCACTGCAACTTTTCGCTGTTCCAATCCCTGCCCGATGTCTGGGCAATCGACCAGCTTCACCCGATCGTGCCGCTGCAAAACCTGAACCAGACGCCGGACCGCCGCGCGGTGCTGTCCGACATCACCTGCGACAGCGACGGCAAGATCGACCGGTTCATCCTGGCAGATGGCGTTTCACCCAGCTTGCCGGTGCACTCCCTGCCCGAGGAAGGCGAGTATTTCATGGGTGTCTTCTTCGTCGGCGCTTATCAGGAGACATTGGGCGATCTGCACAACCTGTTCGGGGATACCAACGTCGTCACCATCGACCTGCGTGCCGATGGCGGTTTCGACCTGCTGCACGAACAGGAAGGCGACACGATTTCCGAGGTCTTGTCGTATGTCGAGTTTGACCCGCAAGATTGCGTCGCCGCCTTCCGCAAAATGGTGGACGAGGCGATCTCGACGGATACTCTGAAAGCCAAGGACCGCAAAACCCTGATGAGCGCTTATCGCGACTCGATCAACGGCTACACCTATTACGAATAACCCCTTGAGAGGAGATTACCCCATGGGAAAAACACTGGTTGTCGGCGCGGGCGGCGTATCCCACGCCGCTGTGCACAAGATGGCGATGAATTCGGACATCTTCACCGAGATCACTCTGGCCAGCCGAACCAAGTCGAAATGCGACGCCATCGCTAAAGCAGTGAAAGAGCGCGTGGGCGTCGATATCGCAACCGCCGAACTGGACGCCTACAAGGTCGAGGATACGGTCAAGCTGATCAAAGAGACCGGTGCGGAGATCCTCGTGAACCTCGCCCTGCCCTATCAGGATCTGGTGCTTATGGATGCGTGCCTTGAGGCCGGCATTCACTACCTCGACACCGCGAATTATGAGCCCGAGGATGAGGCCAAGTTCGAATACCACTGGCAATGGGCCTATCAGGAACGGTTCAAAGAGGCTGGTCTGACCGCCATCCTCGGCTCGGGCTTTGATCCGGGTGTGACCAGCGTGTTTGCGAAATGGCTGAAGAAACACAAGCTGGAAACGATCCGCCAGATTGACGTGCTGGACGCAAATGGCGGCTCGAACGATCAGGAGTTTGCGACCAACTTCAACCCGGAGATCAATCTGCGCGAAGTGCTGGCCGAAGTGCGCCACTGGGAAGGTGGCGAATGGAAACACTCCCCCGCCATGACCCATAAGGTCGAGTTCGACTTCCCCGCCATCGGCCCCAAGAACATGTACCTGATGTATCACGAGGAACTGGAGAGCCTCAGCACCCACTTCCCCGAGATCGAACGCGCCCGTTTCTGGATGACCTTCGGCGACGCCTATATCACCCACGCCAAGGTTCTGGAAAATGTCGGCATGACCCGCATCGACCCGGTGATGCATGACGGCAAGGAAATCATCCCGATCCAGTTCCTGAAAACCCTGCTGCCCGACCCCGGCGATCTGGGTGCGGAAACCAAGGGCAAAGCCTGCATCGGTGACATCGCCACGGGTCAGGCCAAGGACGGCTCGGGCGAGAAGACCTATTACATCTACAACATCTGCGACCACGAAGAGTGCTATCGTGAGGTCGGCTCACAGGCCGTCAGTTACACCACCGGCGTCCCCGCCATGATCGGTGCAGCCCAAGTCCTGAAGGGCAACTGGACCGAGCCTGGCGTTTGGAACATGGAACAGCTCGACCCCGATGACTTCATGGACATGCTGAATACCCATGGGCTCCCATGGCAGGTCCACGAACTCGACGGCCCGGTCGATTTCTGATCCGCCCAGCTTCATCTGGCCCCAAATACCTCGGGGGTCCGGGGGCAAAGCCCCCGGCCTCTTCACTCGACGGAGACGCCGATTATGGCAGATATGATGACCACACAGGCCGGGGATGCCGGAGCCTTCCGCAATTTCGACCTCAGCCGCGTGCCCACTCCCTGTTTCGTGGTCGATGAAAAGGCCGTCGAACGCAACCTGACAATTCTCGCCGATATCGGCAACCGATCCGGCGCGCATGTGCTGAGTGCGCTCAAGGCGTTTTCCATGTTCTCGCTGGCCCGGCTGGTCCGCCAGCACCTCGACGGCACCTGCGCTAGCGGCATCTACGAGGCGCGTCTGGGCCGTGAGGAGTACGGCGGCGAGGTCGCAACTTTTTGCGCCGGGTACAAGGACGCCGACATGGACGAAATCCTGTCGCTGTCCGACCACATCATTTTTAACACTCCGGCACAAAAGAACCGGTTCCTCGCCAAGGCTCAGGCCGCCGGTGTCCAGGTCGGCCTACGCATCAATCCGGAACATTCCGAGGGCGAGGTCGCGAAATACGACCCGTGCGCTCCCGGCTCGCGTCTGGGCATGCCGGTCAGCCAACTGACCGCCGAGACCTTGATCGGAGTTGACGGTCTGCACATGCATACACTCTGCGAACAGGGGTTCGAACCGCTGCAGCGCACATGGGCCGCAGTGGAACCCAAACTTGCGCCCTATATCGGCCAGCTGAAATGGCTGAATTTCGGCGGAGGCCACCACATCACCCGCGATGACTATGACCGCGACGGGTTGGTCGCTTTCATCAAGGGCATCCGTGAATCATATGGCATCGATATCTATCTGGAACCCGGTGAGGCCGTGGCGCTGGATGCCGGAATTCTGGTCGGAGAAATCCTCGATCTGCCCACCAATGGCATGACCCTCGCGATCACCGATATCTCGGCCACATGCCACATGCCCGACGTGATCGAGGCCCCCTATCGCCCCGCGCTGATGGACGAGGCGGATGCCGGTCACACTTATCGTCTGGGTGGACCATCCTGTCTGGCTGGTGACGTGATCGGCGATTACACGTGGGACAGGCCGCTGGATATCGGGCAGCGCTTTGCCTTCCTCGATCAGGCGCATTACTCGATGGTCAAGACCAACACGTTCAACGGCGTTCCGCTTCCTACAATTGCCCTGTGGAACAGCGAAACGGACGAATTGAAGATCATCAAACAGTTCGGCTATGACGACTTTAGGGACCGACTCTCATGAGCATTTTCCTCGACAGTGAACTGGCTGCGTCCGAGCGTACTGAAGACGCAAAATTCCGTGTTATCCCGGTGCCGCTGGAACGCACGGTGTCCTACGGCTCGGGCACGGCCAAAGGCCCCGAAGCCATCCTTGAGGCGAGCAACGAGTTGGAACGCATCACCGGCCATGCCGAGCCCTGTGTCGAAGGCATATTTACCGAAGAGCCCGTGGATTGTGACGCGTCGCTGTCCGAAATCATGGAGCGCCTCGCCCAGCGCACCGAGGCCGCCATCCGCGCGGGCAAGGTGCCGGTCACTTTGGGCGGTGAGCATTCGCTCAGCTACGGCGCGGTCATGGGGGTGGCCCGCGCTCTGAACCAGCCGATCGGCATCGTTCAGATCGACGCCCACGCCGACCTGCGCGATGCCTATCAGGGTGAAAAACACTCTCACGCTTCGGTCATGCATCTGCTGGTCGAGGAAGGTGTCCGTTTGGCGCAATTCGGCGTCCGCGCCTTTTCCACCGAAGAGGCCAAAAGCCGCCTGAAGAACCACGTCTTCCATGTGGATGCCGAGGAACTGGTCACCGGCAACATCCACGCCGTTGACCTGCCCGAGGATTTTCCCGCGCTGGTCTATGTCAGCTTTGACGTTGATGGTCTGGACCCATCCCAGATGCCCGCCACAGGAACACCGGTCCCCGGCGGGCTGGGTTATTATCAGGCGCTGCGGCTGGTCGAACACGCCCTGAAGGGCCGCAAATGCGTAGGCTTCGACGTGGTCGAGCTGGCCCCGGATGGCAATGCCGCCTGGGATTTCACTGCAGCTCAGATCGTCTATCGGCTGATGGCCGCCTGTTAATCCTCGGCGGTCTCATTTAGTTCCATGTGACCCTCACCCTTGTCCAAGATTCGGCGCAGCATGGGCTCGAAGAACTCCAGCGGTTTGGTCGGGTAATCCGGGTCGAATGCCTTTTGATCGTATTCGTGGCAGAAATAGCGGCAGTCCTCCCAATAGGGGCTGTCGCGGTACTTGTCGCGGGCGTTGCGGTCACCGCCAAGGTGGTGGTTGTAGTAGTAGCCCTGGAACACGCAGTGATGCTTGAGAATCCAGTAGGTCTTCTCGCTGACATAGGGCTTCATCATCGCCGCCGACAGCTCACCATGATTATAGGGCGACAGGATATCGCCAGTGTCATGGATCAGGGCCGCAACCACCAGTTCCTCATCCGCTCCGTCTTCATAGGCACGGGTCGCGGCCTGCAGACTGTGCTGATAACGGTTGACCGGATAGGGCGTCCAGTCTTCGTCCAACGAGCGGATCGCATCCAGAATCCGGTCAGGCAGGGCGGCGTTGAAGCTCTCTTCATACTCCATAACGGCGTCCCAGTCGGCCTTTGTGGCCTCTTCAAAACTGGTCCAGGTGGGTTTGTGGCTTTTGTCCAGCATGGCGCGGTCCTTTGGCTAATCGGTTGGCATCAGAATAACTCGTATCTGATACTCAAAAAAATAAATTGATTTTATCAGACCGATGAAAAAATACTTTCGATATGCAACTCAAGGCGATCGAGACCTTTCTATGCGTGGCCGAGACCGGTGGATTTCACGCCGCGGCCCGCAAGCTGAACGTAACCCAGACGGCCGTCAGCGCCCGCATTCGGCTTATCGAAGAGGAAACCGGCAAGCCGCTTTTCACGCGCGGCGCCGGTGGCACTAGTCTGACCGATTTCGGGCGACAGTTCCGGCCCTATGCGGAACAGATGCTGTCGCTGTGGTCCTTTGCCTCTAATGACCTGCCCGCGCAAACGCAGAACCGGGTGGCTCTGCGCCTTGGAGCGCAGCTGAGCATCTGGGACCCGTTACTGGTTGATTTGGCCGTGCGGTTCGAAAAGCGCGTTGGGCATCTGTTGCTGACGCTGAACTATGATCACGACCTGAATATGATAGACGCGGTCGCCACCCAGGTTCTGGACGCAGCGCTGACCCACGAACAGCCCACTGACCCGCGAATTCAGGCGCACGAGTTGAACCCCGAACATCTGATGCTGGTTGAAACCCCGGCCACGGGCGATCCGGTCTTTATCAATCTAGAACTGGGCGAGGTGTATCAGGATCACGTACGCGCAGCAGCTCGTCAAGCGGCGGGGCAAACCGTGTTTCTGGGCAATTGCCTGATGGCCTTGCGCTATGTCCTGCGGCGGGGCGGGACCGGTTATTTCCCGGAATATGTCATAAGGGATCACCTGTCGGCAGGTGAGTTGATCCCGGTAACCGGAGCCATCGACCTGATGCTGCCGCTGTACCTAGTGACCCGCCACGACAGCGCCACTTGCGAGGACATCCTGAACTGTCTAACCGATCTACGCGCTACGAACTAACCCCGGGACAGCACGCCCGGCGCATCCTTGTAACGTCTGCGCATCAAAGGTCGCCCCGCGATCAGCAGGAACAGGCTCGAGATAGCTATACCAATGACCGCCGGCAAATACAGCAAGCCCCACAGGTTCGGATCGTCAATCACAACGGGCGAAACAAAGCCACGCACGCCTTCAAGCAGGACCAGAATGGTAAAAGCGCCCAAAATCTGTGGCCACAGTCCAAAACGTGAAAAACTGCCCAGCATCAGCGTTGCGTACCCGGCCAGCGCAACTGCAATACAGATGGCAATCCAGGAAAACCGCTGGTGCAATTCGTCGATTAGCTCACCTTTGGTGAACTCTTCTGCCGCGCTAATGGTATCTCGGTCCTGTAAAAGCTCGATCGTTGGAATGGCTTCAAGGCTGCGCTTGGCCATATTGGTGGAATTGGTCAGCTGGGAAATATCGTACGAGGCGTCTTCAAACAGGGTCGAGGACAAGGTCAGCCCCTGCTGATCCAGACGCAGTGCAATCCCGTCCAGCATCACAAGGTGAATGCCGGTATCGTTGTTGACCAGATACGCCGTCTTTGATGAGTAGCTGACCGGGTTCAGCGGATCACGCCGGTCCGAGACAAACACTTCGGACAAGGTGCCGTCCAGATCGATCTTGCCGATATAGACCGTGACACCGTAGGCGGGGTGCAGAAATTCGCCCTCGTTCAGCAACTGCGCCGTGACGTCGCCGGCAACCTCGGCCTGACGCTGTTCAAGCTGCTCGACCGAGGCCGGGCGTAGAAAAACGCTGATGACGGCCATCATCAACCCGGCCACCAGACCAAACAGAAAGACAGCCCGCGCCAGACGCCAAGGGCTTGAGCCGGTGGCCAACATCACCGTCATCTCGCTTTCGCGGCTGAGACGGTTGGTGGCATAGACAGCGGCGGCGAACACTGCCATTGGCATCACCGTCCGGATCAGCGTCGGCAAGGTCAAGGCGGTAAATTCCAAAAAAACCATGGCCGATTGCCCGCCGCTGATCACGCGATCAAACAGGCTGACGGATCGGGTGATCCAAAATACACCGACCAGAACCAGGGTGAAAAAGCCGAACAGAATCAGCAATTGCCGCAGGAAGTATCCATCAAAGCGCGACATGTATCCTCATCCGCGTGTTCGTAATGGGCAGGACCTTATGCCATTCCGGTGGCAGAGGAAACCGGGATTGGCCGGATCGCGCCAACCGATATTACCCCTTAAGCGTTTCCGCAGCCCGTTGCACGGAACCGGGCAGTTTTCTCTACTGGTGCGCTCAACGCCTGGGATTTTGCGGAAACGTCCTTTCGTGTCAGAATTTGGGGATTACGCAGAATGGAGTTTTTATATGGCACTGCTTTTTCCCACCGCACTTACAATTCCGAGAAGAAAAAAATCACTCTCAAACCAGCGGTAAAAACGAGATACGTCAACATTGCGAAAAAGAACGCGGATGGCAGCATTCGCAAGGGCAGCATTGTCAAAAGGCGAAATGGCTAGGCCTTGTGGTTTAACAAGGCAGAGACAAGGCGGGCCTGATCTATGTTTACGGCTTCAACACCAGCCAGAAGGACATGCTGGATCGTTTGGAGAAAACAGAATCCGGCGTCAGGCCCAATGCCTACTATGGCGCGGTCATTGCGTTTGACTGGCCCAGCGATGGATCACTTCACACCTATGACCGGGATCGGGACGACGCCAAAACAGTCGAACCCCATTTTAAGGACCTCTCTCTGACAATCGATGGTCAGGACGCGAATACAATGCCCTCACGGCATGACACAAGCGTCGGGGATCTGGCATTGCCGGCCCGAGGAACAAGGTGGCCAGCCTCTTTGTGGTGAAAATTTCTGAGTTTAAGTTTTTCATTACCAGGGCGGTACTGATTAACACAGATTCCAGACGCACTACGCAATGCCCCCTGCCCCTGCAGGCAATGCTATTTCCATGGGACTGGTGGAATGGCAGGGGTGGCAGAGTTCGAACCCGCGATCTACGGTTTTGGAGTTTGCGGGAATTATCTACCGCTGGATATCTGCCCGCACCTAACAGTATGAAATTGCGGGATTTAGCTTTCTGTGACTAGTCGAGGGCATACCTGTCCAACGCACAAAAAAGATCAAATTCTGTCTGAGCGAAAGCAAACCAGAGGTCCTGAAGTCCGAGGATAAGGGTTACGAAGTCCGCGACAAAGTTGTACGCGGGCTGGTCCTGAGAATTGGCAAGCGCAGCAAATATTTCTGAGAAGTAGCTATTCCGCGCGGTCAGCGCCGCCATCGTTAAAACCTTGGCACGTTCCCGGATATCAGCGTGAAGGAAGCCCGCAAGGCGGCTGAGGAAGGCAAAGCACAAACTCGTACCGTGCGCTCCGACAACAGCACCAAAACCATTTCAGAATCGTTCGGCGCCTATAATTCAGCGCGAGAGGACGAGTTGCGGGATTGGCATGACATACAATCTGTTTGGGATGTTTGGGCAAAGTACCGCATTGGCGCCTTCGGGCGACCGAGCTTTCTTTCCATCACGGTCAGGACTTCCAGTCTCACGTCAGCAAAAAGTCGTCGCCGATCCGGGGTCGGTGCTGTGGTCAGTTAGCTGCGCCCATTCTGGGCGTGGTGTGCTGAAAAGCAATCATTGGGAAAGGCTCAAGGTTGGTGCAGAAGCGAGGAATCGAGACCGGGTTCCATCCGCCGATGAAGGGGCTGAGATTTACGCGACCGATTGCGAATGCCCTTGGCTGTCCATTTGTTGCAACGCGTAAGACGCCATCAGTCTATTGGTAGTCCGTCTGTCCATTCACGGGCACATTCGCAGCCGGACATTCCCCCTCGGCCATGCCGCAATAGCCAACTATTGGCGCACCAGCTTGAGCCTCCTCCGATTTGGAGCCGCCGACAAAACACTGCGCTCAGCAGATTTGCTTGGTGTCGCCAAGTAGAACTCAGTGGCCCCCCCGGTCCTATAAACTGGTGCGTAATCAGGTTTCAAGTAAACTGTCACCTTGGTTCGAACTGAAGGTGAGACCGGCGTTGAATTCATGCGCCGTTTTGATCGAACGGGCGCGCAAGTAGGAAAGAGAATTGGGGCGAGTGTGACCCTGTTCCGGGGTGCCAAGTGAGTTTGACTGCGCGTGTTTGGGGTGCGACGCGCCGAACTCATACCCCCTCGTTGAAATCGCAAACCCCTATAAGGCGCGCCGCTCGAAACTGATGCCAGAGCTACTTGTTCCAATTGCGACGCTTAGATTAAAAATGCAGCGTTGCACCAGCATTCAAAACCCGCAATTCGATCAATTTTCAGAGAACTACAGCGTTCGTGGGGCGACATGCCGAACTAACTAACCCCCTCTAATCCAGTTTGAAAAACCAGAACGTTCTAAAATAAAGACATGCCGCCCACGTTGCCAAGATCGCATTGTGTCTAAATTGTGTCCACGGTTCATTGTGAAACTCACCGTTCGCATCCCGGAAACAGCTCGATTCGCTAGAATCCAAGTCCCTACGGGAAACCCCCAATATCGGGCTTTGCGTAAACTGGGTATTTTAGAATCATAAATACCACACACCCCCTTGAGAAAAAGATAGGGGCTGGCTTTGCCCCCTCGTCCAGCCCCTTTTTTTTCTGAGACCATCCCTACAATTTTCCGGCTAAGGACAGTATTGCGCATTATCCAATCTTAAGTCGCCGCCCAATGATCTTAGGTTCGCGCGTTGTACCGTCTCAAATTCAAGTCGCCGGTTACGCCCGGTAACGGTCACCACCATTGCAGCTTCAACCCGAACCCGTGATGCTTTGCCCAGACGTGCAACGCCGCCTACCAATCGTCGACTGGGCGGGTTTCTAGTTCCTTGTGGAAGTCACGGGGGAATCGATTGAGTCATTTGGCCATAGATCCGATATGAGGCGGATACAGGGAAGCGGTAAGCGTTACCTATTGCCACTTCGCGCGGCATGAAGTTTCCATGGACCCGCCACCATCCAACGTCTTACTTCGAACGGAAAAGCTGTCCTTTCCCAAGCCATATTGATTCCAGCAAAGTTAGCCTTCTCGCAGTAGGCTGCAGTTAACGTATTCGCCAACAGGTGAATTAGCGGCTAAGGTTCGGACTCATTCTTGTTTCATAGCCAGAACATGGCAGTTGCGGTGAAAGAGATGGCGGAAAGGATTACCTTTGGGCACCTATCTTGTCTGGTTGCGACACGCCTCCGGCCCTTGAGCCTGCCGAACATGATCTCTATCCGGTTATGCCGCTTGTAGAGTGTTCGTCATATTTGTCGGTGGCCTTGCGTTGCTTCCGGCCAGGGGCACATGCGCGTGTCCCAATTCAGGGCTTCTCTGAGGCAATTGGCATCGCAGCCTCTATCCCCGAGCGGTCCGTACTCCTTGGGTGCATCTCGCTAGCGTAAACCACCACGGTTAATAAGGATAATTCCGTTCACTACACGCCGACCATCTACGCGAAGTCTGCCGCGGGACTGCGGAAAACAGGGCTCACGACGTGCTATCCGCACATCTGTCAGCCGGAAAGGATCAGACATTTTCACCGCTCGTTTTTTGAACGGTGAATCACACCACCAGACATAAATAAGCGTGTCCTAGCCCTAGGGATGCCATCAGGGGTCTTAGGGTTTGAGAAGTTCAGATGGCAGAAATCACAGCGTTTGCCGCTTCGACAAACCCGGCCACGGCCACTGCGCTGGCCAGTAAGATGCAACAAACTTCAAGTGCGTTGAGTTTCATTTTGAGCCCCATCAAAATGGTTTCCTCGGAGTACGTCAAACTTCGCGCTTTGCATAGTCGCTGCATGCTTACGTAGCGAAAACTTGCTACGCTGGCGGCACATATTTGCCCATGCCATGAAAGCGGGAGCTGCGTGCGGTGTTTGTTTCGGCGTCTGATGCTTGACGTGTTGCCGCATTGTATCGTCGGGCGTGTTGCCCGCTTGGTGGATCGATCACTAAAAAAGGGGGCGCGCATGATTTCAGCGCGCCCAGTCCGCAGGGAGGATAATGAAAAATACTGCGCTCTAATAATACCATGAACGCCAACTCATTAACTGTAGCCAGTATTGGCTGATCTGGCGGGGCCGTCAGTGATGCGCGTCACACAAGCGGAGACAAAATTTTGAAAAAGACTTTCAACTGAATTCCTCAAACCGACCTGGCAATAGCACCACTGGCGCTTTTGGCAAGAAACGTCCCTCGTTTGAATGCCGAGGCACTTGAGAAATCATATGAGAACTCGAGGCTTGAGAAAGTTTCTGCGTTAATCAATCAGTCGAGGTTCGGTTGGTTCTCAGCGACCTAGACAATTGTGAAAAGGGCGCGGCTTTCCGTCGGCACAGTCACTATATCAACCTCAAACAAAACGCGGTGAATTTCGGAGAGATGCGAGCAGCCTCAATCGGCTGGTGGTGACTAGTTCGGATAAACAGCATCAACAATGAGATGCGAAACGTACATAATGGGGATGCTCTTCGAGAATCTACGGGCCCTCGAACCCACGCAATCCCGCACCGCAGCTATTTCTCCCGCTTTCACTGACGAGATTTACTCGCACGGCATCGCTACGTTGCCCTATGCCGGTTGACGTTTCAAAAATCGAAGACTACCTAAGCCGCACGCTTGAGGTTTGTCGCCTCTCGCAATGGAGATTTTATGAAAGAGACCCGGGCCTAACGCCCGTTCCTGGCGAAGCAAATTCAGGAACACCAACATTGATAGGCACACTTACGCGCGACGCTGAGTGTCCTGTTTCTGTACTTTCGTAATATCGAGACATCCCAATGAACATCTCAAAGCACGAGCAACGTGTTTTGCACGAACTCGCCTTAGGTGGTGAGATAAAATACGCGCGCGCCGACAATGGTAAGGTGCAGTCCGTCGAATGTTACACTCGTGACGGCTTTGTCTTCCCTGCCTGCACGATGGACGTATTCAAACGCCTAAAAGACAAGCGCTTCATCAAATCGAAAAATGGCCGCCCCTATCGGATCACCCATTTAGGGAACCAGTCCGTTCGCGCGCAAATGAACCAACGATAATCCAATCAAGAAGGAGGGTTTTCTATGAAAACGCCCCATCAAATCCAATACGAGGCATTCGCTGCTGCCGGAGGCCTGTACGATGAACGTCATGCCAAACTGTATGCCGACTTTGCGGATGACCTGATCTAAGATGGCAGCTTTTCCATCGTGTATGAGGGGGTTGCACATGCCTGCTATACCCCGCTCAGAATCGACAAGGCACCACACTTGAAGTGCTTTGTTCTCGCTCCGTTGGCTGTGCTGCCCGAATATCAAAGAAACGGCTATGCCACGCGCCTGATGGAAGAGGCGGAACGGCAACTTGATGCTGGTGTTATCTTTGTGATGGGTGAACCTTTCCACTATGGGGACCGACACAACACCCCCCACAAAGTCCTGCCGCCTGTAAGAACGCAGGCCCCGCTTGAGTGTTGGTTTGCGCGCGAGCTGACTCCGGGCGCTTTGGATGGCATCGGAGAAAGCACATCCAGCGTGACCGGCCCATATTCTGTGCCGCTCATGCGGAGGCATCCAAGCGAGCAAGTATAGGGCCGAGCTCTCAAAAACCCAGGCGACGAAACTTTGCTTAACGCGCCGCAAAACGAGCCTCCGACCTGGGGTGGCGTTCTGGTGCGCCGACAAATGAAACAAAAAAGAAATGTACTATGAACCGAACAGAGAATGACGCAATCTCGGAAGTCCACAGACAGGCTTTTGGTGAAGCAGAAGGCAAAGAAACTGCCCAACTTGCCAGAGACTTCCTTGACCACCCAGACACGATTTCGATCAGTGTCAGACGAGAAGGGCAGGTTGTAGCTAATGTGCTATTCACCCCGTTTGTCTTTGAGGACCACCCAGACAAAAAATGCTACCTGCTCGCCCCTTGTGGCGTATCGCCGGAGTATCAGGGTCAAGGCGTCGGCAAGGAACTGATAGAAACCAGCATCGAACACCTTAAGTCCATTGGAACAGACGCTGTATTCGTTCTGGGCGTCCCGACCTTCTACCCTCGGTATGGTTTTGCCCCGACCGACAAACAGACGCCGTACCCGAACCTGTTGACGGCGCATGAAGCATGGATGTCTCTTGAGCTTACAGCTGGCACGCTCAACAGCCTGAACGGCAAAACAAAGGCGATCCCACAGTTCATGCAACCGCATTGGTGGGATACTTCCGGACGCGAGTGACGCCAGCTACCCTGAACCAGACAATCGGCGTTGTCGGTCGAATGTTTGGTTCGTTGCGCATTGTGGACATCGGGCTTTGCTGATGATGCAGGGGAATGATTCTGGCGCAAGGTCGCATTCCACAGGATCGCATTGCCCGCGAAGAGCCAGCAGTTCACACTAGGAACCTATTACCGGTTCAGTACTTTGTCGGGCAGTTGTTTCATTAACCGGTCACGGTAACCTATGCGCCCTACAGTGGATCTGGCTTTTTTGCTATCGCGGCAGCTACTGATGGGATTCTAGGGTTCAGAGCATCGTTCGAGTTTGGCAGCAGAGCGGATTTTGCCTTTGGCCAGCATCTACCAAAAAAATGGGCAATGCGTCATTTTCCAACGGGAAAAAGCGAGTGAAAACCCAACTGTCAGGCAGTTTATGTTCAGAGCCAGGAATGCACTTGCTTTCCAGTACCATGGAAAGAACCAGGGTTCATTTGCCGCTTGTCGGTGAGGGTTGGGGTTCATCCTGCATTTGAGGACCGACATGAAAAACCTGGCATTCGCTCCGTTATGGTCAGGATTCTAGCGTCCAGCAAAACGAGTTGCTCAGCCCAGAGCAACTGCCCGATTCACGCATTTTTCAGAAGAACGCACAATTTTCTTGGCGCTTGAAAACCGATACTCATGTAAGTGATTGATTTTAATGGCAGGGGCAGCAGGGTTCGAACCCGCGACCTACGGTTTTGGAGACCGTCGCTCTACCAACTGAGCTATACCCCTAAGGTGCGCCTCAGATATGCCAGCCGCGCGGCGGACTCAAGAGGCTTTTTCAGATTCCGCGCCACTAATGCATCCGACAAACAAGTTGCGTGCGGCGTTGAGTTCTATAAGACACGGTTTGGTCAGCACAAAGGACCCCAACCGTGAGCATTCGCAAAAAGATCGCCGACAGCGAAGCCGTCCTGAACTGGGCTGCTCGACGGATTGCGAGCTATATCCGAATGGTCAACCGCAACACTACGTGGCAGCGCATCGGGTACGAGGAACTGGATCAACTGGCCGAAGAGGGTGAGCCGATCATCGTGGTTCTGTGGCATCAACGGTTGGCGCAGTCGCCGTATTTCTTCCCGCTGGACAAAGGGCGCATCTGCTCAATCACTTCGTCTGCTCGAGCAGGCAGCATGGTAGGCCGGGTGCAGAAACTGTTCGGCATGGACACGATCGCCATGGCCAGCAAACACAAGAGCAACGTTGCCGTGTCGCGAGAAGTGCTCGGCAAGATGAAACAAGGGATTTCCATCGGCATCGCCGCCGACGGGCCACGTGGCCCGGAGCGTGTGCTTTCCACGGTACCGCTGGTATGGGCACGCACCTCGGGCAAACGGGTTTTCGGCATCACCTTTTCCGCGCAATACGGCGGCGAAGCGGGTACATGGGATCGCCTATTGATGCCCCGTCCCTGGCGGAACAAGGGCGTATTTCTATGCCGCGAGTGGACCGAAACCGTGCCGCGCAAAGCATCCGAAGAGCAAATCGAAGAGCTGCGTCAAAGCCTTGAGCAGCATATGAACGACATTACCGCCGAGGCCGACCGCATGGTCGGGCGCGAACCGTGGTCGCCCGAGGCTTAACCGCCCCTCAGACGCTGCATAAGGTAAACCTCGCTGCCTTCGGGGATCGGTTCGGTCAATCCGCTGGCAATGACGCGCCCGTCAATGGCGATGGACACCCCCGCATCTACTGGCCCCTGAAGCTGCGGGTGCAGCCTTACCAGTGCCCGCAAAAGTTCGCCGGTGGTTTTGGCCTCGACCTCCACCACCTGCTGGCCCCCGGTCAAGGACCGAAGGCCGGACCAGAGGTGGACCTCAACCATTGTCCTTGAGCGCCGCCAGAATGCGCGGTGGCGACATCGGCAGCTGCTTCATGCGAACGCCCGCTGCGTGAGACACCGCGTTGGCGATGGCCGCCAGAGGCGGCACGATGCCGGTTTCGCCCACGCCGCGCACACCGAACGGGTGGCCGGGGTTCGGCACTTCGACGATCACCGTGTCGATCATCGGCAGGTCGCTGGCAACTGGGATGCGATAGTCGAGGAAGATCGAGTTCTGCAGGCGACCGTCTTCGCCATAGATGTATTCCTCGTTTAGCGCCCAGCCGATACCCTGCGCGGCGCCACCCTGGTATTGGCCTTCCACATATGTCGGGTGGATCGCCTTGCCCGCATCCTGAATGACCGTGTAGCGGGTGATTGATGTCTTGCCGGTTTCCGGGTCAACCTCTGCATCTACGATATGGGTACCGAAAGACACGCCCGCACCCTCGGGGGTGGCCTCGAAATGCCCCGAGATCGGACCTCCGGTTGCGCCCATATCGGCGGTGATATCGGCCAGCGGCATCGGGTCGAAATCGCCCGCATTGGGCCCCGAAGGCACCGCGCAGCCATATTCCCATTTCACTGCATCCACCGGGATACCCCACTTGGCCGCGGCGCGTTCACACAGTTTCTCAACCGCGTGTTTAGCCGCCTTGATTGTCGCCAGACCCGACGCGTAGGTCACGCGAGAGCCGTGGCTGACGTCATTGTAGCCCAGCGTTGCGGTGTCGGCGATGGTGACGCGGATATTCTCGTAGGGAATACCCAGAACTTCGGCTGCCATCAGCGCCATCGACGCGCGGGAACCACCGATATCCGGCGTACCAACCATCAGCTGGGCCGAACCGTCCTCGGACAGGGCCAGCGACACCGAGGTCTCGCCGCCGTGGTTGAACCAGAACCCGCAGGAGATCCCGCGCCCCTGCCCCGGTTTCAACGGGGCCGTGTAATGCGGATGCGCCTTGGCGGCTTCAAGCGTTTCGACCAGGCCGATACGCTCGTACCGCGGGCCGTAGCTGGCTTTGGTGCCTTCGTGCGCCGCATTTTTCAGGCGGACGTCGATGGGATCCAGGCCCAACTTTTTACACATCTCATCGATGACCGACTCAACGGCAAAGGCCCCCATCGGCGCACCGGGTGCCCGATAGGCGGCTTGCTTGGGGCGGTTGGCCATGACGTCATAGCCGATCTGCTTGACATTGGTCAGGTTGTAGGCTGCGAAAGCGCACATGGCGGTCATATCGCCCGGAGCCCCCGGAAACGCACCGCCTTGCAGCCGGAATTCGCCACGCGCCGCGGTGATCGTGCCGTCCTTCTTCATGCCGATCTTGATGTCCATCGAGGCCGAGGCGGTAGGGCCGGTCGCCCGGAACACCTCGGAACGCGTCATGACCAGCTTCACGGGGCGGTTGGCCTTGCGGCTCAGCGCCAGCGCGACGGGTTCGATGAAAACGGTTGTCTTGCCGCCGAAGCCGCCGCCAATCTCCGATGCAGTGACGCGCAGTTGCGAGGTCTCGATGCCCAACAAGGCCGCACAGGTTTTCTGCGCGATCCAATGGCCTTGGGTGGTGCACCACAGCTCACCCTTGCCGTCATTGCCCAGCATCCCCAGACAGGCGTGCGGTTCGATGTAACCCTGATGGGTCGCCTCGGTCACAAAGCTGTCTTCCATCACCAGATCAGCCTCGGCAAAACCGGCCTCGACGTCGCCATGGCCGCTTTCATGATATCGGACCACGTTCGGGTGCATCCCTTCGGGCACGGAATAGTCCGCCGCACCTTCGCGGATGACAGGCGCATCCGGAGCCATTGCCTTGTCTACATCAGTAACATGGGGCAGGACCTCGTATTCGACCTCGATCAGCTTCAGCGCATCGCGCGCGGCCAGAGCCGACGTTGCCGCAACGGCTGCCACCGCGTGCCCGTCATACAGCGCCTTTTCGCCCGCCATGACGTTTTCCAGCACGTTCCAGAACTCGCCTTCCAGACCGGGCTTGAACGGCACTTCGGCGAAGTCCGCGCGTGTCACGACAGCTTTGACGTCCTTATGCGCCTCTGCTTTGGACGCGTCGATCTTTACGATCCGCGCATGGGCGTGTGGAGACCGCAGGATGGCACCGTGCAGCATGCCAGGCGCATAGGCGTCGGCCCCGAACTTGGCACGACCTGTTACCTTATCCAGCCCATCCGGGCGGTCCGGACGGGTGCCAACGAAAGTGAATTCAGACTTACGATCATCCAAAGCCATTACGAAGCCTCCTGCATTTCTTCGGCCGTTTCCATCACAGCGCGAATGATCTTGTCGTAACCGGTGCAGCGGCAGAGATTTCCTGCCAGCCAGTACCGGGTTTCCTCTTCGGTCGGGTTTGGGTTCTTCTCCAGAAGCGACTTGGCCGCAATCAGAATCCCCGGCGTGCAGATACCGCATTGAAGGGCAGCATGTTCGATGAACTTTTTCTGCAGCGGGTGCAGAACGTCCCCATCCGCAATACCTTCAACAGTTTCGATGGTTTTGCCATCGGCCTCAACACCCAACATTAGGCAGGAACAGACCAGACGGCCATCGACTGTGACCGAACACGCGCCGCAATCGCCGGTGCCGCAGCCCTCTTTCGAGCCGGTCAGGTTCAGCTTGTCGCGCAGGCAATCCAGCAGGGTCTCTCGCGGGTCACACAGGTATTCGACCGCGTCCCCGTTCACGGTGGTGGATACGTGGAACTTGCTCATGCTTGCTCTCCCTTGGCCCGGGCATAGGCGATTTTCGCGGCGCGCTTGGCCAGAACGCCAGCGACCTCGGTGCGGAATGCGATGGTGCCGCGCTTGTCGTCGATCGGGTTGCAGGCGGCGGCCGCTGCAGCGGCCAGGGCGTCCAGTGCGATATCGTCCAGCGTGCTGCCGATGATGGCCTTGGCGCAGCCGTCAGCAAGCAAAACGGTTGGGGCAACGGCCCCCAGCGAGACGCGCGCTTCGGTAATGATATCGCCGTCCAAACGCAGGTTAACCCCCACACCGACCACGGCAATGTCCATTTCAGTGCGCGGTATGAACCGCAGATAAGCGTCGCCGCCATTCTCCCCCCGTGCGGGGATGTTGACGGCTGAGATCACCTCTCCCTTCGCCAACGAGGTCTTGCCGGGGCCGGTTGGAATGTCTTCTACGGCAACCTCGCGGGTTCCTTCGGGGCCGGTCACGGTGACAGTCACGCCCGCCGCCACCATCGCTGGCACTGAATCCGCGGCCGGAGAGCCATTGCACAGGTTGCCCGTCAACGTCGCGCGTCCCTGCACCTGCGTCGAGCCGATCAGGTCCATCGCCTCGACCACGCCGGGCCAGTCGCGACCCAGATCGGGATGCTCGCTCATTTCGGCCCCCGTTGCGGCGACGCCCAGCGACCAGCTGGCGTCGGCGTTGCGGGTGATGTCGCGCACCCCGTCAATTTTCTTGATGTCGATCAGCGTATCGGGCGTCACCAACTCCGAGCGCAACTGCACCAGAACATCGGTGCCGCCTGCCAGAAACCGTGTAATGCCCGTCGCATTTGCAGCCAGAGCCGACGCCTCGGCAAAGCTGGCGGGGCTGTGATAATCCATGAAATACCTCGTACCTGTTGATCAGGGTTCACTGGGGTTCGCAGGGGACGTTAGTGCAGCAACCCCTCGGCGTCCATGGCAGGAGCGACCAATTTTTCTGTTATCGGATGTCGTTTCCTGACCTCATGTCAGAGGTCGAGTTCGATCATGCCATCGGGTTGCGCAGCCCGGCTTTGGCACAGGATGATAGCGCTCTCGCGTTGTTTTTTTGACAGAACGAAATCGCGATGTTCGATTTCGCCGGATACCACACCACATTTGCAGACCCCGCAAATGCCGTCCGAGCATTTGACGTCCACGTGAATTCCGGCCTCGTTCAACACCTGTGCGGCATCTTTTTCGGCTGGCACCGTCAGCTCACGCCCCGACTGCGCCAGCTTCAGGGTGAACGGGTGGTTTTCATAATCCGGCTGTTCGGGAACCGAGAAATACTCTAGATGCCGCGCATCCTCGGGGAAACCCTGCCGTTCCGCCGCCTGCATGACGCCGTCCATATAGCGGTCCGGGCCACAGGTATAGACATGCCAGCCGTCCTCATAACCGGACAGGATCAAGTCGAGATCAGCGCGCGTGCCTTCGTCCGAGAAATGGTAATGCACGTGTTCCGCCCAAGGCATTGCAGCCAGATCGTCAAGATACCCCGCCGCGTCGCGGGTACTGGCGGAATAGTGCAATGCGAATGGCTTGCCCAGCGCGTGAAGGCGGTGGGCAAAGGCGATCATGGGGGTGATGCCAATGCCACCGCCCATCAGGAATGTCTTGGTCGCCGTTTCATCCAGTTCGAAATGGTTTATCGGTTTCGAGACGAAGACCTTGCGACCCTCGTTGAAGATACGATGCAACAGCGCTGAGCCGCCGCGCCCTTCATCCTCACGCAGCACACCGATTTGATAGGTCGTCCGGTCAGACGGATCGCCCGACATGGAATACTGCCGCAGGAATTCCGGCGCGACCAGCACGTCCAGATGCGCACCCGCGGTCCATTCCGGAAGCGGCGCTCCGTTAAGCGCCGAGAATTCGTACTTGGTCACATCCGCCGTCATCTTGTCGACCTTGGTCAGCTCAACCCGCATGACGGGCGCATCCCCGGCGATGGTATAGCGGTGGATGACTGACATATCGCCTGCAGCCTTTCGGGTCTTGTATTCTTCGGCCGTGACCATTGCCTGATAGGCGGCGATCCCAGCCTCGCGGTCCATGGCAAACGGATAGGGCCAAGGGTGTGGCGCCAGATAAGCGGGGTAGACGGCCAGTGTCTGATCTTGGTATTTCAGGTCCAGATCGGTTTGCAGACCGCGCCGGTTCAGCGGGTGTTCGGTGGGGCGATAAGCGCCATCTGACTGCAATTCGATATCCCACCACCATTTCTTGATGTCGTTCAAGTCACCATTGCCAACCGCATCATCCAGTTTCGCCAACGCAGACGCGGCCTGAGGGATGTTCATCGCAGCCCAGCGGAACGGGCGTTCCTTAAAGATGCCTTCAAGGTTCCACGGGCAGGTCTTCATGCACCGCCCGCACATTGCTCCACCCAGAGTGGTCACCCGGTAGGTGGCGCATTTCTGGCTGTCGGACTTCCAGATTTCATAGCCGTTGAACATCAGTTTAGGCCCGGCGGTGATCGCCCCCGAAGGACATTCGCGCGCGCATTTGTTGCAGCTTTCACAGAACGTTTGCAGCCCGAAATCGATCGGCTTGTCGTGCACCATCGGCATATCCGTCGTCACTGCACCAGATTTCAGGCGCGGACCGAGATAAGGGTTCAGGATCACCTCTCCAATCCGGCTGACTTCGCCCAACCCGGACAACAGCAACAGCGGAGGCTGCAGTACTTCGCCATCCATTACAGTATGCGCCTTGGCCTTGTAGCCGAGGTTGCGGATCTGCTGCGCGATCACGCCACCCAATAGCGAGAACCGCAGATAGGCGCGCATCGACTGGGCGACGCTGATCCAGTCGTCACCGCTGGCGCCTTCCATCGTTTCATAGCCCTGATCAATGATCATGCTGATGACCTGATCGTGAGGAGGGGTAATCTCCTCGCCCGTTGCGTCATGGGAATACCATGCCCAGTCCGGACACCGGCTGAGGCCAACCGCATCAACACCAAGGAAATAGGTCGTTGCCTTGATATTAGCGGTATTGCGCGCGGCATTGGTGGGGGGCGCGGCCTCTGCGCTCTCACCGTCCTGCAGCAATACAAACGCGCCCAGCGCCCGGCGCTGCGCGCAACTTGGGGCGGACTTGCGCACGTAATATCCACCCTTCGCCGCATCCTGCAGGGGCTTGCCCATATCGCCAAACTGCGCCCGCGCAAACATGTCGGCGCGTTTGGGCACACGGGCCACGTTTTCCTCGTCGATATAGGTGGTCGGCGCATCAACCCGCTTGAGGTTCTCGAACGGATGCGCCCCGTCTTCGTAACGCCGTTTGGCATAGGGGTCACGGTTCAGCGCATTCTTGGCAAACCCAGCGCCCAGCCACCAGGCGGGTCCTTCTGTCCGGAACCACGGTTGCTGCGCCATCGGCTGCAGGGGCTGGTCATGGGCGATCTCCATCTCGGTGGTCACGGCGGCCAGACCGAACCGCCTGCCCAACCACGGGGCCACGATGTCTCCATCCTCGACCGAGGCCAAACCCGCCGCCACCGCCAGCTTGCCCAGATCAACGTCGGATGACATTACCGTATGCGCCCGCGCGTCAAAGCCCAGCAGACGGATATAGTTGGCGATGACTACCGCGTTCTCGGTCGCGAGCAGACAGGCGCGATGATCCTGCGCGTCGATGATCCACTCCGCGCCGGGCTCATTCGGATCAGGGTCGCGGTTGTGTTCATATAGGAAGACGATGGCGTGGCGATGCGTGTTCATCGACTTGGGGGCGGCCTCCATGCTGTCTTTCAGATCGGCCATGATCAGGTCGATCCCCGAGGCCAGCGTCTTGGTCTGCCGCGTTTTCAAGGCATGGGCCAGACGGTCGATATCGGGATTACGGCGGGGTTCGGGCAGCATCGCTTCGGGCGACAGGGGACCACAACCCATCATGGACGCATCATTGAAATAGCCGAACGCCTTGAGGTGATTGGCACGCTGTGACGGATCGTCGGGGATTACTGAGACCACCGGGTTCACAAACCCGTCGCGGATCGTGTCCATCATCGCCTGGAATTCACCCATCGCGTTAACAATGCTTTCGGGGTGATCCGCACGATGAAAGCCGATCGTCTGCATCGGCTTCACCGCAGAAAAATCAGGCAGAAGCGCCTGCCGCGCCAACCGCTCAAGCGGATAAGGGCCCATATGGACCGGCCGGTTCTTGTCCGAGAAAAAGCGGATTCCCATCGCGTGCCTCCTGATGATGACTGTCACCTAATGCGCGCTGGACTGCAAATCCATTCATGACTAGTCATAGATGATATGAGAAAAACTGATTTTACCGATCTGGACGGCAAGGTCCTGCGGACTTTTCTGACCATCCTCGAGGAAAGCTCGGTCTCGAAGGCCGCTGACCGTCTGGGCGTGACGCAGTCTGCGATCAGCCATACGCTGGCCAAGCTGCGACAGGTGCTGGGTGATCCGCTGTTCGTGCGCTCGGGTCAGGGGCTGACGCCAACTGAACGCGCCCTGTCCTTGAAAGAGCCCGTTCAACAAGTGCTGGACGGTATGCGCGCACTGACCGATGACCGCCCGTTTGACCCTCTGGCCGAAGAGATCAGTATCCAGATTGCCACCAACGACATGCCGCGAGAGTTGATCTTTCCACCACTGCTACACGCGCTTAGGGCTGAAGGCGTCAGGCTGAGGCTGGGATTCATCCCCTCAGGCGTCCCTGACCCGGACTTGCTGCGCAGTGACCGGTGCCAGTTGATGCTGACCCCCCTGCCCCCCGATGGGCCGGACATTTTCCAAAAACGCGTGCTGATCAGCCCGTTGATGATCTTCTACGACGCAGCGCGGCGCAATACTCCGGACAGTTGGCACAGCTATTGCGAAACCGAACATGTCGAAGTGCGCTTTGCCGACGGGCGCAGTTCCCGCGCAGTGATGCGCGGCGTGGACCAGAGCCAGATCCGACCACCCACCGTTACCTTGCCGCATTTCAACGCAATACCTTCCTTCGTGAAGGGCAGCGATCTGATCTCGACCGACACATTGCTGATGAAACATGGGCCGTTGGCGGCGCTGGATTGCGCGCCCTTGCCGTTCGATTGCGACCCGGTCTCGATCTACATGGTCTGGCATCAGCGCTCGACCAACGATCCGGCCCATCGCTGGTTGCGGGACCGGATCGAGGCAGTTGCCGCGAAATTGCAGGGCTGAGTCACCGTGACCAGAACCGCGCCTTGACGAAATGGGTCAGTGCCGCTCCGGTTTCGAAATAGGTACGGCGCAGGCCTGTCCAGCTTTCGTGGTATTCCGCGACCGCAGGAACAGGCAGCAGCGACAGATCATCCTGCAGAAGACTTTTTGCCATAAGACGGCCAAACACGGTGCCCGGCCCAATCCCACGCCCGGAATACCCATGAACCGACAGGGCGTTGGGGCCGATCTGCGTGATCTTGGGAATATGGTCCGAGGTCATGGCAATCCGCCCGTGCCACCCCTCGATCAGCGGCTGGCCGGCCAGTTGCGGGAAAAGCTCGGACAGTTTGCGTCTGATCCAGGCGGTATGGGCAGCGCGGCCCGCCTGACCCAGATCGCCCATCGCGCCGATGATCAAGCGGCCCGCGGCGTCCATCCGGAACGAGGTCATGATCAGGCCGGTATCCCAACACCCCTCTCCGCCCGGCAGAATACTGGCGCGCAGATTGTCCGACAGTGGCGCGGTCGAGAACTGGAAGTAATAAACCGGCACATATTCCGGTGCCGATGCCTGCAGCCCCTGATGATAGGCGTTGGTGGCCTGGATCACCGATTTCGCACGTACGGTGGCCTTAGGGGTTTTCAGCGTCCAAACGCAATCGCTGTACTGCATGGACTGCACCGGGCTTTGGGTCGCGATCTGCGTCCCGGCCTCGGCAGCGGCGCGGGCAAGGCCCCGGACGTAGCTTAGCGGCTGGATCGTCCCCGCGCGGGGATCGAACAGGGCACCATGGAACGCCGTACTGCCGGTGCGTTGTTCCGTCTGGTCTGCAGACAGTAATTCAACCGGCGCACCCGCAGCGGACAGCTGCGCGTGCCGGGTCTTCAGGTCACGCTGCCCTTTGGCGGAATGCGCACAATGCAGGGTGCCATTCCGCACCGGTCCGCAGTTGATGTCGTGCCTTTCGATCAGATCAAACACTTCACCGGGCGCGGCGGCCAGAAGTTCAATCAGTTTTCCCCCCGCTTCGTCCCCAAGATGCTGACGAATGTCGTCGGGCGGCAGCCACAACCCCGCGTTCACAAGCCCAACGTTGCGGCCCGAGCCGCCATGACCGATCTCCTCCGCCTCCAGCAGGCACACTGATGCCCCGGCCTGAGCGGCCGTCAGCGCTGCGGAACAACCTGTATAGCCACCTCCAATCACCGCCAGATCAACGGTCAGGTCGTCGGTCAGGGGAAGGCTATCGAACTGCTCCATACAGGTGTTCAGCCAGAGGGGCTGGTTGTGGTCGCTCACGCGGGGCTCCTTGAATGCGCGCGGATCATCAGGGCTGGATCAGCCGGTTGCAAGCGTTCTCTGATCGTCGCGGCCCATCGCAATCAAGAAAGGCTGCGCGTCCTGTTGTTTCTGGAATGGAGCCTTGTCGGACATACTGCGCCAGTCGGCCAGAACCAGCGATTGCGCCACGGCCCCACCCAGAGTCGCACCGGGGCCTGTCACAATGAATAGGTCAGGTGCGAACTCGCGCGCGGCGGTCTGGATCGCGCGAGTAAAGTCATAGGTCTCGGTCACCTGATGGCCCAGCGTATAATCCCAAAGTGCATGCGTGTCCGTGGCACCCGGCCACCAGATTTTTCCGCGCCCGTCGATCAGAGGACGTTCTGGCTGGCCAAACATCTCAGCGCCCAACCGGGCTTTCCCTTCGGCCGCAACCGGAGCCTGCAATGCAGTGTGAAAGGCCGCGTGATTGGGAAGCCGCATCGGGAAACGGTCCTGTATCATTGGCTGCGCAGCCTCAAATGCCTTGAGCCCTGCCTCATTCCCCGCCAGAACCAGCATCCCGCCCAGATCAATGGACAGCGCCAAATCGCACCCATCGGACGCGTTGATCCGCGCCACGTCGGCCAGCAATTCAGCTTTACGGGTGGCATCGTCTTCCCAGTTTTCACCCACGAACGGAAAAACCAGCTGCCCACCGATCAGCTGGTCCTGCATCAGCGTGCCCATCGTGTTAACCACGCGGAACCCGTCCTGCGGTGACAGGGCACCACCTGCGGCCAAGGCGATGTACCAACCCATCGAATTGCCTGTGACCGCGACCACTTCGATGTCTTCGGCTACAGCCTGTGCATCGGCTAGCGATGCTGCATAGATCAGGGGCGAGGCCACATCTCCGCGGGAATACTTGCTGACAGTGTAACGACTGGCGCCATCCAGCGCGGTCACGGCCTCCTGCCCCGCTTCGGCGCGGATGGTATCGAAGCTCTGAAACAGACCCATCCGCTGCCTGTGATGACGGTGCAGATAACCCAGTTCGGGTTTGTTGTATGTCCCCCGCCCGGGGCAGATAACGACAGCGGTGCGGGTCATGCGCGGCCTCCGGTCAGTGCCAACGCGGCGGCAACAATGCCGTTTTTCGACGGCAACGGAGCGGCATAGGCCGGGCCAGTGGCAATAAAGCAATCCTCTGCCACAACGCGGGCGGTTGGCGTATCGGGGCTTTCCTCGGTAAAGAACGTCATCAGCGCCTCAGATTGGCTACCGGTGCGGCGGCATTCATCAACGACCAGAACATGCGCGCAGGGTTTGGTGGCCTCGCGCAGGGCCTCAACCGGCAGAGGCGCGAGCCAGCGCATGTCAATGATCCGGGTCTTCACGCCAGCGGCCTCCAGTTCAGGCAAGGCCTGTTTCGACAAATAATGCCCATTGCCGTAGGTCACGATGCCCAGATCGGCACCATCCCCGTGCACACCCACCTCACCCAGCGCAATGTGTTGATCGGGTGAGGGATAGGTGGTCATCCACCCGCCATCCTGCGCCTCATGCAGATCTCGCATCGGATAGAGCGCAATCGGTTCCAGAAACACCACCACCCGCTGCTCTTCCCGCGCCAACCGCACGCATTCACGCAGCATCTGCGCCGCGTCCGCACCGGTAGAGGGGCAGGCAATGATAACACCCGGAATATCCCGTAGCACGGCCAGAGAGTTGTCGTTGTGGAAATGCCCGCCAAACCCTTTTTGATAGCCCAGCCCGGCAATCCGCAGCACCATAGGGTTGGTGAACTGACCGTTCGAGAAAAACGACAGGGTCGCAGCCTCGCCCCGGATCTGATCCTCGGCATTGTGGAGATATGCGAGGAATTGAATCTCGGGGATCGGAATGAATCCGTTGTGCCCCATGCCGATGGCAAGCCCCAGAATGGACTGTTCGTCCAGCAGCGTGTCGATCACCCGGTCCGGTCCAAACCTTTGCTGCAATTTCTGGGTCACGCCGTAGACGCCTCCCTTGCGGCCAACGTCTTCACCCATACAGACGATCTCACAATGTTCCAGCATCAGATCGGTCAGCGCCCAGTTGATCAGGCGACTCATGGGTTGAGGGTCTTCCATCGCGCGCATATCTCCGCCAAAGGCCTTGGCTCGGGCCTCGGCGCTGGGGCCATTGGTGCGCTTGCAGGGACGCTTCGGCGGGATCAGGCTGGCCAGCACCTCGGTTACATTGGCCAAATGCGGACGCGTTGCTGCCTCGGCCGCGACCCGGTCCGTGCGGGCGCAAGTGTCTTCATAGATTTTCAGCGCGTCGGCCGGGGACAGTGCACCAGCCTGGTCGAGTAAACGTACAGAGTGCAGCAAGGGGTCGTTAGCCTCGTCCGCCTCAACCTCGGACTTCGACAGGTAGGTGGTCGGCACATCCGCCCCCGCATGGCCATAAAGCCGCACGGTTTTCAGGTGCAGGAAAGCAGGTTTACGGCGGGTACGCACATAGTCGGCGGCCTCTTGCGCCACGGCGTAAGTCTCATAGATGTCCAACCCGTTGGCCTGAAAATACCTGATACCCGGGCGATGCTCCATCGACGCCTGTATCCAGCCCTTGGGCGTTTTGACTGAGATCCCGATCCCGTTGTCCTCGCACACAAACAGCAGAGGAAGCGGCGTGGATTGCACGCTGGTCCACCCAGCGGTATTGATTGCCCCCTGCGCCGTCGAATGGTTGGCAGAAGCATCTCCAAAGGAACACATTGCAATTCCATCCTCGGGCAACTCCCGATGCTCAGGATCATGCCGTCGAGCGGCGCCCAGACTATAGGCCGCGCCAACGGCCTTGGGCAGATGGCTGGCAATGGTCGAGGTCTGCGGCGGGATCATCAGCGCCTTGGAGCCAAGAACCTTGTGCCGCCCGCCCGAGGTCGGGTCCTCTTTCGAGCACGCAAAACTCAGCAGCATGTCCCAGGCGATCTGCTGACCCGGCACTTGCTCGGCCCGGGCGATTTGAAACGCCGCATCACGATAGTGCAAAAACGCAATATCGGTCGGGCGCAGGGCATGGGCCACAGCCGCCATCCCCTCATGACCGGATGAGCCGATTGTATAGAACCCCTGCCCCGCCTTCTGCATTGCTCGGCTGGTGCGATCCAGCGCCCGGCTGAGAACCTGAGAGCGAAACAGCGATACCGCGTCAGTGTTTCTAAGGCCAGGACGAGGCGGCGCACCCTTGGGATAGTCACGTTTCGTGACCCGGGTCAGGAAGTTTTCGTGAACGATCTGAGCGCGATCCATGGCCTGTTCCCCGGTCTTCGAATTCTTCAGGTGGGCGGTTTCATCTTGGATAGCACGCGGGTTCTTAACCGGTCACCCAAAAGAAAAGCCTGTATGTGTATCGGGCTGGTGCGCGGCAAATGCCAGTGATATTCCATCCGAAAGGTATGAGGATATGTCATATGATCGCCCCGCGTCGCTTCCTGCCCTCGATCCCGTCTTTGCTTGCGCTTGAGGCTGTTGACCGCCTCGGCAGCGCCTCTGC
Organism: Ruegeria sp. AD11(2025); assembly: GCF_056542405.1. Lineage (NCBI taxonomy): Bacteria > Pseudomonadati > Pseudomonadota > Alphaproteobacteria > Rhodobacterales > Roseobacteraceae > Ruegeria > Ruegeria sp. AD11(2025). The sequence goes on from NZ_JBQFZU010000022.1 coordinate 39,476, forward strand.
CGCCGCCGAAGAGCTTTCCTTGACGCAAAGCGCGATCAGCAGGCAACTCAAGTCGATGGAAGAACAATTGGGTGTGGACTTGATCCAGCGCAGCCAAATGCGGTTGCACCTGACACCAGCGGCCAAAGAATACGTGCAAGTTGCGCGCGTTGCACTGACCCATCTGGCGCAGGCATCGCTGAAGCTGAAAGCCAACCCCACCGGAGGATCGCTGAACCTGTCGATCCTTCCCGCCTTCGGCATGCACTGGCTGGCCCCGCGCTTGCAAGATTTCGCTCGTCGCCACCCGGAGGTCACGGTGAACCTGAACACCCGCCTGCGCCCGTTTGACTTTGACGCCGAGCATTTCGACGCCGCGATCCACTTCGGCCAGCGCGACTGGGCCGGTGTGAATTACCTGCGTATCATGCGAGAAGATGTGCTGCCGGTGTGTTCACCCGACCTGCTGCCCGATGACGCCGATGACATCGGATGGCTGACGGCGGCCCCCTTGCTGCACCTTGAAACACGCCCGGACGCTTGGGAAAGGTGGTTCACCACACAAGGCCATGAGGCTACCGGAATACACGGTATGTTGTTCGATCAGTTCTCGACCATGGGGCAGGCAACAATACACGGGCTAGGCGTGGCATTGCTACCAAGCTACCTGATCGAAGCAGACCTAGAGGCGGGTCGACTCGTACCGGCCTGGCGCGGACCGGGGGTGAGCCTTGGGGATTTCTATCTTGTCTGGCCGCAATCGCGCGCGGAATCCGAACCGCTCAGGTCATTTCGCGTGTGGCTGCAAGGTCAAATTGATCAAGTACCACAGTTGTAAGATTTGCATTGGAGTTCCCAGCGCGGCCTTCGGCCTTGCGTCCTCCTTCCGTTGGGCCAGAAACACTGGCGACGGACGGGGAAACCCCCGGAATTGTTAAGTATCCAGAGACCGGGCGATAAGTTCCTTCATGATCTCATTGGTACCACCATAGATCATCTGAACCCGCGCATCCGCGTAAAGGCGGGCGATCGGGTATTCCATCATGAACCCGTAACCGCCGAACAGTTGCAGGCATTCGTGCATGACCTCGTTCTGAACTTCCGATCCCCAATACTTCACCATCGAGGCCGTGGCAGCATCAAGCGTTCCCGCCTCGAGCCGCGCGATACAGTCATTGACGAAGCTGCGCAGGACCTCGGCCTTGGTCTTGCACTCGGCCAGTTTGAAGCGGGTGTTCTGAAAATCCATCACCCGTTGGCCGAACGCCTTACGCTCCTGCGTGTATTTCACCGTCTCCGCGATGGCGAAATCTATCGCGCCGAGCGCCCCGATACCGATGGTCAGACGTTCCCACGGCAATTGTTTCATCATCTGATAAAAGCCCTGCCCCTCTTCCGCGCCCAGAAGATTGGTCATCGGCACCTTGACGTCTTCAAAGAACAACTCGGCCGTGTCATTGGCCTTCATCCCCAGTTTCTTCAGGTTTCGACCCTTGCGGAAACCCTCTGCGCCTTCGGTCTCCACAGCTATCAAAGAGACACCCTTTGACCCCTGCGTCTTGTCGGTCTTGCAAGCCACAAGGATCAGGTCCGCCGACTGACCGTTTGTGATGAAAATCTTGGACCCGTTCAGCCGGTAGGAATTGCCATCCTTGTCTGCGGTCGTCCGAATGGATTGCACATCCGAGCCGGTTCCAGGCTCGGTCATGGCCAGCGCACCGACCATCTCACCCGAGGCCAGACGCGGCAGCCATTTCTGCTTTTGATCCTCGCTGCCATAGGCGTTGATGTAGTGAACGACGATGGTTTGGATCGCATAACCCCACCCTGAATCCCCGTGCGAGGCCTGGGCGTAGAGCGTCACCGCATCAAACCCGATACCACCCCCCACACCGCCATAGGCTTCCGGAATCGCACCGGCCATCAACCCCATTTCACCCGCCTTGCGCCACATGTCACGATCAACAACGCCGTTTTCGTTCCAGCGGTCGAGATTGGGTGTCAGTTCTTCCCCCATGAACCGGTCCGCCATTTCGGCAAACATCTGATGCTCTTCAGTCACCCAACCTGCGGTGGTGGTAAACAGTGGCATACGACATCCCTCCCTTGCTTTTGCCTGAACAGCCTAGCTTTAGAGGTTTCGCATTCCAATCCGCCCCGAGGCAACGCAACGCAACGTCGCTTTGATGATCAGGCCCGGTTCAGACCAGCGCGTTTTCCAACAGAACCTGTGCGGCCGCTTTGGCATCGTGTGCCGGATCACAGGATTTCAGAAACACCGCCGCGACAATCGCGCCCTCCTGCAACAGCACAATCTGACAGGCCAGATGTTCCGGGTCGCGCACACCGGCCTTGTGGGCCAGGTCCGTGAAATGATCCAGCAATATCTGCTTGTGTTCCGCCGACTGTTTGTGGATCGGATGATCCTCCTCCTGGTATTCTGCGCCGGCCTTGATGAACATGCAGCCGCGATATTCTTCCTCACTGAACCACTCGCCCAGCGCATCGAAACTGGCGATCAATTGCCCGGCCGGAGTGTCGGACAACTCGCTGATACGGTGCAGGAAATCCTCGCGAAAGCTCTCGTCCCGCAGCTGCAACGCAGCAAGAATCAGGTCCTCTTTGGTGCGAAAATGCTTGTACATCGAGGTCTTGGACACCCCCGTTTCAACCACCAGCTTGTCCATTCCGGTGGCATGAAACCCATCACGGTAAAAAACCTGCAGGGCTTTGCGGACCAGTTCGTCACGTTTGTTCGGGCGCATATACGAACTCCTGAGTGTACAGGTCAGTACATAATGACCGATTGCCTAAATCACAACCTCCGAGAGAGCCTGCGCAAGGTTTCAAAATAATATTTGCAAAAGTTTACCGATCGGTACATATTGAGTGCAAGATGTACCGATCTGTTAACTTTGGAGTAATCAGATGAGACGCCATTCCAGCCTTTTCTCTTCTCAATATGTCCCGGTCATTTTGGCCCTGGCGATGATTGCAGCCGTTTTGACATGAAAGACTGAAAAATGAACCGCCCCCCTCTGCCCCCCTTCACGTTGGAAACCGCCACTCGGAAAGTCCGCATGGCGGAAAACGCCTGGAACAGCCGCAACACTGATGTGGTCACGCCAGCCTATACAGATGACAGCCAATGGCGGAACCGCACCGAATTCCTGACTGGTCACACTGACATCCACGCCTTTTTGTCCCGCAAGTGGAACAAAGAACTGGAGTACCGACTGATCAAGGAACTTTGGGCCTTTTCCGGCAACCGCATCGCCGTACGCTATGCATATGAATGGCGGGATGACAGTGGACAGTGGTTCCGTTCTTACGGCAACGAGAACTGGGAATTCGCCGAGGATGGCCGAATGGCCAAGCGTCATGCCTCGTTGAACGATCTTCCAATTTCGGAGGCCGACCGCCTGTTCCATTGGCCACTGGGTCCCCGTCCCGACGATCACCCCAGCCTGACCGAATTAGGCCTGTGAAAGGATAGAACATGCCACGCGCCTTTTCCGAACTGACCTTTACCCCGGCCGTCCGGGCGCATCAGGAGAGGATGGGCTCGGCCGGGACCTACGCCAAGTTCATCGAAGGCGGCCCTCAGCAAGGGCATCAGATCGGACCGACCGAAAAGGCATTCATCCAGGCGCGCGACGGTTTTTATCAATCCACCGTGTCCGAAACCGGCTGGCCTTATGTCCAGTACCGTGGCGGGCCTGTCGGATTCCTGAAGGTGCTGGGCCCGCAAACCATCGGCTATGCAGATTTTTCCGGCAACAAACAGTATATCTCGCGCGGGAATCTGGACGGGAACGACCGGATTGCGCTGATCCTTATGGACTATGCCAACCAACGGCGGCTCAAGATACTTGGCCGGGTAGAGTTCTCCGAGGGTGAGGCCGCAGCGGCAAGCCTGTACCCCGACGGTGCCGAAGCCCCCGCCGAGCGTGCCGCCCTCATCCGGGTGGAAGCGCTGGACTGGAATTGCCCGCGCCACATCACTCCGCGCTTTACCGAGGCCGAGCTGCGCCCGCATCTGAACGCGCTTGGGCAGCAACTGGCGCAGCTTCAATCCGAGAACGAAAAACTGAAACAGCAATTGGCCCAGCGGTCCTGACTCCCTGACTGGACTGGTCACAACAAATGTAAGGAGCCCTACACATGCTGCGATCTGCGTTGAACATTGCCAGCTTTTGCGCGATTGGCGCTCTGCTATTGGTCGCGGCCCTGACGTTGGCCTTCTTTGCCTCGCCGGAATCTGTGCGCAGTTCTCCGCCCATGATGTACGATTCCCTGCTGTTAGATCAGCTTTTCGACCGCTGACTCCCCCGCTAGTAAATTTCCTATAAATCTAACATGACCCCTTGACCTTCCCGTGACTGGAACCCCCATCTGGAGGGAGAAGTTCTCTACAGGATGAGTCGGATGGCCACGCCGCAGACAATTCAGCTGAAAATCTCGGGCATGGGATGCGCGTCTTGCGTGGGGCGGGTGGAAACCGCGCTGCGCGACGTGCCGGGGGTGTCAGAGGCCTCGGTCAATATCGCGACCGAAACCGCGCAGGTGACATATGACGGTCAGATCGGGGCGCTGACCGAAGCGCTGAGCCTCGCCGGTTACCCGGCAGCGACACGGGAAACAACGCTGAAGATCGGCGGCATGAACTGTGCTTCTTGCGTGTCCAAAGTCGAACGCACTTTGAAAGCTGATCCAGCCGTAATCGAGGCGCAGGTCAATCTGGCCACAGAAAGCGCGACGATCACCTATATTGACGGCGCAACCGACCCGCAGGCGCTGGCGAAACGGTCTGAAGACGCCGGGTATCCGGCCCGTGTGGCGGATAGCGCTGGCACATCGACCGACCATGCAAAAACCGAAGAAGCCCACACGTTGGTCAAAGTGACGGCACTTGCCGCCGTTCTGGCCTTGCCCGTGTTCGTGCTCGAGATGGGCGGTCACATGATCCCGGCCTTCCACCATTGGGTACACGCCACCATCGGGCTGCAGAACAGCCATTTCATTCAGTTTGCTCTGACCACACTGCTGTTACTTGGACCGGGACGTGTGTTCTATGACAAGGGTATCCCCTCACTGCTGCGTGGATCACCGGACATGAACGCGCTGGTGGCTTTGGGCACGGGCGCGGCTTACCTGTTCTCGGTCACCGCGACCTTTGCGCCGCAGCTTCTGCCGCAAGGCAGCGCCAATGTGTATTTCGAGGCAGCCTCGGTCATCGTGGTCCTGATACTGCTGGGACGGGTGATGGAAGTGCGCGCCAAGGGCCGCACCGGCGCCGCGATCCGTAAACTGGTGGGGCTGCAGCCTAAGACTGCGCGGGTTGAAATGGATGGAGCCATCATTGATCGGCCAATTGCTGACATCACGGTAGGAGATATCCTGCAAATCCGCCCGGGTGAGCGGGTACCGGTGGATGGAGACGTGCTCGACGGGACTTCATATGTTGATGAAAGCATGATCACGGGCGAACCCGTGCCCATTGGCAAGGCGCCCGCCGATCAGGTCGTGGGTGGTACGGTCAACGGCACCGGTGCGTTGCGGATCCGTGCCACGCGGGTTGGGGCCGACACCGTACTGGCGCAGGTCATACGCATGGTAGAACAGGCGCAGGGGGCCAAGCTGCCGATTCAGGGGCTGGTCGACCGGATCACCGCCTGGTTTGTGCCGGTGGTTATTGCCGTGGCCTTGCTGACCATCGCGGTCTGGCTGATCTTTGGCCCTGCACCCGCCCTGCCGATGGCGCTGGTCACCGGAGTTTCGGTCCTGATCATCGCCTGCCCCTGCGCCATGGGGTTGGCGACGCCGACCTCGATCATGGTGGGCACCGGGCGCGCGGCTGAGCTGGGCGTGTTATTCCGCAAGGGCGACGCATTGCAGCAATTGCAACAGGCCAAGGTGATCGCACTGGACAAGACCGGAACGCTGACGCTGGGGCGGCCCGAACTGGAAGGCATCACCATCACAAACGGCTTTGACCGCGACACTGTTCTGCGACTGGCCGCTGCGGTCGAGGCGCAATCCGAGCACCCGATTGCCACCGCTATAAGCCGCGCAGGACCGACAGATTTGCCATCGCCTTCAGAGTTCCAATCTCTGACCGGGCTGGGCGTTCAGGCAACGATCGAAGGCCGCGAAATCCTGATCGGATCGCCCCGCCTGATGGCGCAGCACGGGGTCGACCTGTCCGACCTGACCGCTGAGGCCGACCAGCGCGCCAGCGAAGGTGCCACGCCGCTGTTTGTCGCGATAGACGGTCAGGCTGCGGCGCTGCTGACGGTTTCGGACCCGATCAAACCCGGCACGCGACAAGCGCTGCAGCGCCTCCACGCGATGGGCCTGACGCTGGCGATGGTGACCGGCGACAACGCCCGCACGGCGCAGGCCCTGGCCGACAGGCTGGGCATCGACCACGTCACGGCCGAGGTCCTGCCAGATGGCAAGCTGGCCGCAATCACCGCGTTGCGCGATCAATTCGGCACGCTGGCCTTTGTCGGCGACGGGATCAACGACGCCCCCGCACTGGCGGCGGCGGATATCGGTGTGGCCATTGGCACTGGCACCGACGTGGCCATTGAAACGGCGGATGTGGTGCTGATGTCCGGCGATTTGCGCGGTGTGGCCAATGCGGTTGAGATCAGCCGCCGCACCATGCGCAACATCCGTCAGAACCTCGGCTGGGCCTTCGGCTATAACATTCTGCTGATCCCGGTTGCTGCGGGCGTTCTGTATCCGTTCAGCGGACATCTTCTTTCCCCTGCCCTTGCTGCCGGGGCGATGGCTTTGTCCAGCGTCTTTGTGGTTTCCAACGCTCTGCGCCTGCGTCGCGTGCGGGCTAGCCTGCCTGAGGTACTGCAAGGCCCTGAAACGCATGAGGTCACGCCATGAATATCGGAGATGTAGCAACCCAAACCGGGCTGCCTGCCAAGACGATCCGGTACTACGAGGATATCGGTCTGATCAAACCGCTGCGAGACAACAACGGCTATCGACGGTTCCGCGCACAGGACGTGCACAAACTCAACTTTCTGGGCCGTGCCCGCGCCTTGGGTTTCACGATCGAGGATTGCCGCACCCTGATGGCCCTGTACGAAGATGAAACTCGCGCCAGCGCCGATGTCAAAAAGGTGGCCCGGGCACATCTGGCGCAGATCGAGGCCAAGATCAGCGACCTCAACGCCATGCGCGACACGCTGGGCCATCTGATCGACGCCTGCGCCGGGGATGATCGGCCCGATTGCCCGATCCTTCAGGATTTGGGCGGCAAGCCCTGACGCGGGGTTGCTCTTTGGGCGCAGCTTTGCTTTGTCTCTGCCCAACACTCCGGCCTGCTTAACGAAATGGGACCGGACAGCAGAGAGGATCACCAAATGGCAATAGTTGCGTTTCTGGGCCTGGGCGTCATGGGCTATCCAATGGCAGGCCACCTGCAGGCGGCGGGTCACGAGGTGACAGTTTTCAATCGCACCGCAGCAAAGGCCGAGGACTGGGTGGCCCAGCATGGCGGCGCCATGGCCGCCACCCCGAAAGAGGCCGCACAGGGCGCGGATTTCGTGATGGCCTGCGTCGGCAACGATGATGACCTGCGGATGGTTTGCACAGGCGAAGATGGCGCATTCCAAGGAATGGCCGAGGGTGCTACTTTCGTCGATCACACCACCGTTTCCGCCAAGGTGACCCGCGAATTGTACACAGCAGGGCAGGCGCAAGGGATCGCCTTTGTGGACGCACCGATTTCGGGAGGACAGGCAGGCGCCGAGAATGGTGTGCTGTCGATTATGTGCGGCGGCGATCAGGCCGCCTATGATGCGGCCGAGCCAATCATGCAGGTCTATTCCAAAATCTGCCGCCGGATCGGCGACAGCGGCGCAGGTCAGATGACCAAGATGTGCAACCAGATCGCAATTGCCGGTCTGGTTCAGGGCCTCAGCGAAGCGCTGCATTTTGCCGAGAAAGCCGGACTGGACGGGCACTCGGTCGTTGAGGTGATCAGCCAGGGTGCGGCAGGCAGCTGGCAGATGGCAAACCGCTATGAAACCATGCTGGACGACCACTTCGATCACGGCTTTGCGGTCGACTGGATGCGCAAGGATCTGGGGATCTGCCTTGAGACGGCCAACGAGACCGGGGCGTCTCTGCCGGTGACGGCTCTGGTCGATCAGTTCTACAAGGATGTTCAAAAGCTGGGCGGTGGCAGATGGGATACGTCGTCGCTGATCAAACGGTTACGCGCATTGGACTGATGGCAAGGGGCTGTCTGCCCCCTCTTGGCTCGGGGAAGAGGCCCCCGGCAATAAAGGAACTGGAAATCGCATGAGCGGCATGACGGAATTCTGGGCGAATGCCCTGCGCAAGCATTGGGGGCTGGACGCCAAGTTGGAGCGTCTGGATGGCGAATACGACCTGAACTTTATGGTTCGGGCAACGAACGGTCAGGATTACGTGCTCAAGGTCATGCGTGCGGGTTGCGAGGCCGAATTTGTGGACCTGCAAGTCAAGGCGTTGGCGCATATTGCGGACGAAGCACCAGGGCTGCCGTTCCCGCAGGTTTTCCCGGACCTGAACGGATTACTGCTGCCCGAGATCGCCGATCAACACGGAGAGGTACGGCTGGCGTGGCTGCTCGAAGGCCTGCCGGGGCGGTGCTATGCTAAAACGGCACCCAAATCTGAAGGACTGATCCTGAAGCTGGGTCGTGTTTTGGGCGCGACCGACAAAGCGCTGGAGCGGTTTTCTCATAAAGGGCTGCATCGCGCGGATTTCAAATGGGATCTGACGCAGGCGGGCTGGATCGCCGATCAGTTGGATGCGATTACTGATCCCCTGCGCCGTGAATTGCTTTCTGAGATTTGCGGCAAATTCGACGCGATTTCCGGGCAACTGTCGGGCTTGCCCAAACAGGCCATCCACAACGATGCCAACGACTATAACATTCTGGTCGAGGGTGAGTTGGGGCAACGCCAGAGCATCTCGGGGCTGATTGATCTGGGCGACATATGCGCGGCCCCGCGTATCTGCGATCTGGCGATTGCGGGCGCTTATGTCGTTCTGGACCATCCCAAACCCGAACGCGCATTGGCGGCGCTGGTGCGTGGCTATCACGCGTCTAACCTGTTGCGCGCGGATGAGGTCGATCTGATCTGGCCGTTGCTGCGGATGCGGCTGGCGGTGTCCGTGGTGAATTCTACCCTGATGGCAGAGGATAACCCGGACGATCCTTACGTGACCATCAGCCAGGCCCCGGCCTGGCGGTTCCTTGAGAATACGGGCTTGAACAGTGACCTGATGTCGGCTCGTCTGCGCACCGCTTGCAACCTCCCCGTCACAGACGGGGCTGAGCGCATCCACGCCTACCTGTCCGAGCATCGCGGACAGTTTGCGTCAATGTTCGGCCAGGATCTGAGCGATGTTCCCATGGGATCGTTGTCGGTCGAAAGCTCGACCTGGCCGCAGAACCCATTTCACATGCCGCCGGAAGAAGCCGCACGCGTGGGTGAGGAGTTCGGAGAGGGCCTGTGGCTGGGTTACTACAACGAACCCCGGCTGATCTATGCGGAACCCGGGTTCCGCAAGGGGCCTTGGAAGGCGTCGGACCGGCGCACTGTGCATCTGGCGGTGGATGTGTTTGCCCCGGCGGGCACCGTCCTGCACGCGCCTATGAGTGGACGCGTCGAAGCCATCGAGAACCGCGAAGGGTATCTGGATTATGGCGGGGTGGTGATCCTGCATCACGAAACACCCGAGGGTGATCCGTTCTATACGCTCTACGGTCATCTGGACCCCGAGGTCTGCGACCGGTTGAACCCGGGTGATCCGGTGGCACAGGGCGCGGCCTTTGCCCAACTGGGCGATGCCAGCCAGAACGGCGGCTGGGCTCCGCATGTGCATTTCCAACTGGCTCTGACCACGGACGGAATGCAAAACGACTGGCCTGGCGTCGGCGATCCGGATGAGATAGAGCTGTGGCACGCCATCTGCCCCAACCCGGCAGCGTTGCTGAACCTGCCGGATGAAAAAGTGTTCTATCGCCCCACCGACAAGCACACGATCCTTCAGGGGCGGCAAGATCACTTCGGGGGCAATCTCAGCCTAACCTATGACGATCCGGTCATGCTGATGCGCGGATGGAAGCACCACCTGTTTGACGAATGGGGTCGCCCCTATCTGGACGCTTACAACAATGTCCCGCATGTGGGGCACGCACACCCGCGCATTCAGGCAGTCGCGGCGGATCAGCTGAAGCGGATGAATTCGAACACCCGCTATCTGCACCCGGCACAAACCGCGTTTGCCGACAAGGTGTTGTCGAAACTGCCGGATCATTTCGATGTCTGCTTCTTCGTCAACTCGGGCACTGAGGCCAATGAACTGGCCCTCCGGCTGGCCCGGGCCCATACCGGGGCCAAGGGGATCGTAACGCCGGATCACGGCTATCATGGGAACACCAACGCGGCGGTTGCGATCTCGGCCTACAAGTTCAACAAGCCGGGCGGGATCGGTCAGGCCGACTGGGTCGAACTGGTCGAAGTAGCGGACGATTATCGGGGGTCGTTCAAACGTGACGATCCCAACCGCGCCCGGAAATACGCTGACCTCGTAGACCCTGCGATTGCCGCCTTGCAAGACAAGAAACAGGGCGTGGCCGGGTTCATCGCAGAGACCTTCCCCTCGGTCGGTGGTCAGATCATCCCCCCCAAGGGCTATCTGCCTGCGGTATACGAGAAAATCCGGGCAGCCGGTGGCATCTGCATCGCCGACGAAGTGCAGACCGGGCTGGGGCGTCTGGGCGAATACTATTTCGGTTTTGAACATCAGGGCGCCCTGCCGGATATCGTTGTCATGGGCAAACCCATCGGCAACGGCCACCCTTTGGGCGTGCTGGTGACAACCAAAGAGATCGCCCGCAGCTTTGACAACGGGATCGAGTTCTTCTCGACCTTCGGCGGTTCCACACTCTCGTGCCGGATCGGCAAAGAGGTGTTGGATATCGTCGATGACGAACGCCTGCAGGACAACGCCCGTGAAATGGGCGCGCGCCTGATGGACGGCCTGCGCCAGATCGAGGCCGATTTCGGCTGCGTCGGAGACGTTCGAGGCATGGGTCTGTTTCTGGGCGTCGAATTGATCAACCCCGACGGGTCCGAGGGCACCGAGATCTGCAAGTACGTCAAGAACCGGATGCGCGATCACCGCATCCTGATCGGCAGCGAAGGACCAAAGGACAACATCCTGAAAATACGGCCGCCTCTGACCATTGAGGCCGAGGATGTGGACATGATCCTCTGGGTGCTGCGGGATGTATTGGCCGAAGTCGGCGATTATGCCCCTGCCCCGACCTTCGTTCATGATCATCACCACGCCGGGTGCGGGTGTTGCTGACAAGAAAAAACCCCAGCGCGAGGGAGGCCGGGGTTTTACGCTTGCCTGCTGCTTATTGCAGCACGGCAGCGGGGGGTTGGTGCCCGGTCGTGGGCATTGGAACAAGCGCTGTCATGCGACGCAGTGCCAGTCCAAGTTCCTCGGACAGTGAGGCCAACGCGGGCGCGAAATCCGCCCGCACAATCAGGGATGCCATCATCATCGCGTCTTCGCGATCCCCTTCCGAGGCCGCTGCGATCATCTGCGCAAAGCAATTCTCATCCGCGCCCAGACAGGAACAGCCCAACCCGTGACGGATCAGCGGGCGGCGCCCGTGATGCGCGCATAAGGAACACAACTGGTCCAGCGTCATCATCGCGGCGTGTCCGCTCTCTGTGCCCAGCGCGATTTGAAAGTCGCTTGCGGCGTCCGAGCGACCCTGCGCACCGTCACCCCAGAGCCGCAAATACAACACGGCGCCGGCTTCGACCGGGCTCAGATCGGCAAGGCGACCAACGGCCGCCCCGCCGCGAGGGTGGCGTCCGCTCATTTCGTCAGGATCAGCTTGCCGGCGCGAGTGATGCGCAGGGTGTACAGCTGGTCGCCTAGCTCGATATGGGCCAGGTTTCCACCCTTGGTCAGGTCCTCAGCCTTATGGGCAGGCAGCAAGGACACGGCGTAGGATTGGCTGGGATTCGGGTTCTGCATATTCATCAGGACAACTCCAAGTGGTCTCAGGCGAAATGCCTTGATCTGTTCGCGTTTTTCTCGATCTGGCTGACCCGAAATGGGGTTGGCTGCTCACTTCCCGTTTAATCTGATTATTTTACTCAGGTATGTCAAGCTAGATCTTACAGAATCTCCAACCCAATGTGATTGTGTCAAAAAATCAGGCGGGATAGAGGTCATTTGCGAGACATTAATCAGACGGGGCTGCCGATGAGCGCGACAATCATGTTCGATCTGGACGGGACGCTGGTGGACAGCGTTGCGGACATTGCCGCAGCGACCAACAGGATGTTGCACGACAACGACGTGGCTGCCCTGCCTTTGGAACAGGTTCAACAATTCGTAGGCAACGGCCTGCCCAAACTGGTGGAACGTGTGATCCTGCATTGTAACCTTTCAATGGACCGTCACGCAGATCTGACCCGACAGACCCTGACACACTACAACGCCGCGGCCAGTGACAAAACCGTCGTCTATCCCGGCGTGATGCGGGCGCTGGAACAGTTGCGCGATATGGGCTGCGTGTTGGGTGTCTGCACCAATAAACCCGAGACCCCTGCGCGTCATGTGCTCGAGGCAATGAACCTGGCGCATCATTTCGACGCTGTTCTGGGTGGCGACAGCCTGCACACCCGCAAGCCGGACCCGGCTCATCTGGAGGCCAGTTTCGCCGCCGTCACCTCCTCTGGTCCGCAACTGTTCGTGGGTGACAGCGAGGTAGATGCAGAAACGGCCTGCCGTGCGCAGGTGCCGTTTCTTCTGTTCACCGAAGGTTATCGCAAATCACCGGTCGCCGAGATTCCGCACACCACCAGCTACAGCGATGCGTCAGAGCTTCCGGCACTTGTCACGCACGTTCTGCAGTCGCTGGGGGAAACGCGTAGGTAGGTTTGGGGGATCGGAACGGTTTGTATCAGTTTACTGAGGGGCCGGCCGAGGGGGTATGTAGCCAGCCCCTCATAGGGGAAAAGTGGTATCGTTCGAAATGATCCGATCAATAAGTTATAGTTAACGAATTACCCCATTTCCCGGTATTGGGGGTTTCCCGTAGACCGTCAAAGGACGTTGAAATTGCGAGGTAATTTTTTGCTTTTTTGTGTCTCGGATCGGGTTGCAATCAGAAAACTCCTTGGCAATGCCCTCTCCGGTAAGAAAATGGCGGGGTGAAAACGACCCCGCCTGACGCCTCTGCAAGCACTGCTGCGCACCGCCCGAAAGAAAATACCTTCCTGTTTGCGGCGATCGTCCGGCCTTGGGGAACAGTTCGCAAAGCCGCTGAAGCGACCAACCAACCCGAGGCGCAATCTGCGCGAGTTGCAGGAATGAGAATACTGCCGCAATGATCCCAAGGGCAAAGCCGGAACGGACCAGTCGCCAGATCGAAGAATTAACTGCGCTCGGGCAAACCCGATCACGGTACTCAGTTCGGCGGACCAACTCAGTACCATTATTTCAGAATGTGCGCTCTTTGCCCGACGCGCAGATCTCTAAACGGAAACTCCCTGCAAGACCTGATCACGTGAAAGGTCCGCCTTGAGACCTGACATCAGGATCTCCCCGCGCCGCAATACGACAAACCGGTCGGCGAGATCATAGGCGAAGTCGAAATACTGCTCGACCAGAACGATAGCCATTTCGTCCTGGGTTCGCAGATGGCGGATTACTTCTCCGATCTGCTGGATGATATTGGGCTGAATGCCTTCGGTCGGCTCGTCAAGCAGCAGCAGGCGCGGCTTGGTGATCAGGGCGCGTGCAATGGCCAATTGCTGCTGCTGCCCCCCCGACAGGTCCCCACCCCGCCGATTCTGCATTTTCTTGAGCACCGGAAACAGTTCGAATATCTCATCTGGGATGAAGTGCTCGCTGGCGGGTAGACAGGCAAACCCGGTTTCTAGGTTCTCGCGTACGGTCAACAGCGGGAAAATCTCACGCCCCTGCGGAACATAGGCAACCCCTTTCCACGCCATCTTATGCGCAGGCAGGATGCCCAGTTCCTCACCGTTCAACACCACCTTACCGCCCGAGCGCGGATGGGTTCCGGAAATCGCCTTGATCAGGCTGGTCTTGCCGACGCCGTTGGTGCCCATCACGCAGGTCACGTCGCCCTGCGCGGCCTCCATCGAGATACCGAAGAGGATTTGCGAATGCCCATAGTGCAGGGTCAGGTCATTCAGTGTCAACATCGCCTAGCGCCCCAGATAGACGTCGATGACGTCCTGATTTGATGTCACGTGGTCAAGCGAGCCCTCGGCCAGAACCGCACCTTCATGCAGAACGGTGACCTTGCAGTTCAGACGGCGGACGAACTCCATGTCATGTTCGACGACCACAACCGCGCGGGTTTTGGCGGCCTGAACCAGCAGGTCGGTGGTGTGCTCGCGCTCCTGCGGGGTCATGCCCGCCGCGGGCTCGTCAACCAAAAGAAGCCGCGGCTCCTGTGCCAGCAGCATTCCGATCTCCAACCATTGTTTCTGACCGTGGCTGAGTTCGCCGGACTTGCGGGTCAGTTCATCCTTCAATCCTATCTCGGCGGCCAGTTCTTCGACCTTTTCCAGATCCTCGGGTGAGGGGCGATAGAACAGCACCCCCAGCCAGCCGCGCTTGTTTTTCAAGGCCATCAGCAGGTTTTCCTGCACGGTCTGATCTTCGAACACGGTGGGTTTCTGGAACTTCCGCCCGACGCCTGCCTGTGCGATCTTGGCCTCGCTCATCCGCAGCAGCGAAACGGATTTCTCACCCCAGATCACCCGGCCCTCATCGGGTCGGGTCTTGCCGGTGACGATGTCCATGAAGGTGGTCTTGCCTGCCCCGTTCGGGCCAATCACGGCGCGCAGTTCAGCCTCACCGATCTGGAAAGACAGGTTGTTGATGGCGCGGAACCCATCGAAGGTGACGGAAACGCCGCTGACCTCTAGCAGGGTGCTCATTGGCTGGCCTCCTTCTCACGCAGGGCGCCGTCGTCTGGGCCCAGATTGGCGCCGTGGCGGTCTGGATGGCGACGGTTGGTCCACAGATCGAACAGCCCGCCTATACCCTGCGGCGCGAACAGTGTGACCAGCACAAAGGACACGCCCAGCATCACCTGCCACCAGTCGACCCATTTGATCGTGTAGAACCCCAGCGGGATGTCCGGTGCCTGCCCGCCCGTGAACCAGGTGCTGAGCAGACTGACGAAGGCCGCACCGATGACGGCTCCGTACAGGCGACCACGTCCGCCGATTGCGACCCAGACGGCGAGGTAGATCGAGGCGATGGGGGCCATTTCCTCGGGGTTAATGATGCCCGCCTGCGGGTAATACAGCGCGCCCGCGATGGCAGAGATGCAGGCGGTCAGAGTGAAGACGGCCAGTTTGTAGACCTCGACGGAATACCCCAGGAAGCGCACCCGCGCCTCGTTATCGCGGATGCCGCGGATGACCGAGCCGAACTTGCCCGACACGATCCACGCGGCCAGCATATAGCCCAGCCCCAAGGCCAGCGCCGAGGCCCATAGGAACCAGATCGACACCACGTCCTGTGAGGCGGCCACCCCAGGTAAGTTCTGAAGTCCCGATAGTCCGTTGTTGCCGCGCAACCCGCTGTCGTTCTGGAAAAGATAGAGGGCCAATGCCAAGGTCATCGCCTGTGTCAGGATCGAGAGGTACACGCCCGTTACGCGGCTGCGGAAGGCCAGCCACCCGAAGATCAGCGCAAGCAGGCCCGGCACTAATACGACCAGCACCAATTGCAGCGTCAGGCTGTGGGAAAATGCCCAAATCAGCGGGAATTCCGACGATCCGACGACGCCGAAAATCTGCGTTCCGATGGCGTCCACAACCTCGGACGGTGTTGGTGGGACTTCGGCCTGCGACAACGATTCGACTACAATCAAGCGGGTGCGTTCGTACATCAGCCACATGCCGATCATGTAACCGCCCAGCCCGAAGAAAGCGAAATGGCCCAACGACAAGATACCGGTGAAGCCCCAGACCAAGTCCATTGCCACGGCGATCAGGCACAGGCACAGAGTTTTACCCAGCGTCTTGACGAAACTGGTCGAGATCGCGCCGATCCCGAACCCTTCGGACAGGACGGTTACGCCCAATGTGAACAGCGACAGGATGGCCAGAAAGACCAGCACGGACGGGTTCTTGGCGACAAAGCTGCGTTCCATGGCTCAATCCCCCGCCGCGCGGCCTTTGAGGGCGATGATCCCCCTTGGCCGGAATTGAATGAAAATGATGATGAAGATGATCATGTAAGTTTGGGCTGCAAGGGTGTTCGACGGGTTCATCCACTCGATCCCCTTTTGCAGGAAGCCGATCATCCCGGCGCCAGCCAGCGCCCCCCAGATGTTGCCGACACCGCCCACGACCACGGTCATGAAACTTTGCACGATATAATCACTGCCCAGATCGGAGGTGACCTTGGCAAAAAGACCGATGGCAACCCCGGCGATTCCGGCGATGCCGGAACCAAGACCGAAAGTCAGCATATTCACCCGCCCCGGATTGATGCCCATCGAGCCAGCCATGCGTGGGTTCTGCGTCACGGCGCGCATCTCAAGCCCCAGGCGGGTACGTTTCATAATGTAAAGGAACAGCCCCAAAAAGATCATCGCCAGCACGAAGATCGCGATACGGATATAGCTGATCGAGACAACATCGTTCAGAACCCATGCCCCGTCCAGCCAGCCGGGCGCGGTCAGCGGGCGTGCCTGCGTGCCAAAGATGTTCTTGGCCAACTGCTGCAGCGCGATCGAGATGCCGAACGTCGCCAACAGCGTTTCCAGCGGGCGGGCATAGAGCCAACGGATCACCAGACGCTCCATCGCGACGCCCATGGCGAAGGTGACGGCAAAGGCCATCGGAATCGCTACGATGATCGACAGCGTGTGGTCGGGGATGAACTGCTGCACGACGTAACCTGTGTACGCGCCCATCATGATGAACTCGCCATGGGCCATGTTGATCACGCCCATCACGCCGAAGGTGATAGCGAGGCCAATAGCGGCTAGGAAATAGATCGAAGCCAGTGAGATCGCGTCCAGCGTAAGGTCCAGCGTCTGGTTCAGGCCGACCTTCAACTCGATCTGTTCCAGCGCCTTTTCGGCGGCGGCGGTGACTTCAGGCGAAGGCTCCACATAAGTTTCAAAGAACACATGCGTGCCCAGCGCCGTGTCAATATCGGCCTGCGTGACCAGATCGGGCACCACCCCGGCCTCAGCAAGCGCTGTATAGGCTTGCGTACGTGATGCGTCAGAGTTCAATTGCGTGACAGGGATGCCTCCGACCCGCCCACCGTCGATATTGGCGGACAACGCAATGCGAATATCATCAGGAGAGACCCGCGGAGCAGCCAGATCGCGCGCAACCAACAGGTCATAAGCCTCGGCGGCGCTCAGCGCGTCTGCGCCCGGCACAAGTATGGCAGAGATGTTGGCATCCGTTGGAATCTCGACAGCGACTTGCCGTTTGGTCACAACCAGAGGGTTCAAGGCCGCGCGGACGTCAACGCCCAGATCGCCCGACATTTCTTCAATCGCAGCTACGCGCGCCGTCGAATCTTCGTCATAGCCGATGGTCAGCAGCCGCTCGAGCCGATGTTTCTGTACCTTTAGATCAGCGTCGGGCTCTTCGTCGATCGAGGCCCGCAGAGGTTCCAGTAAGGCCCCATCGGGATCACGCTGAATAGAACGCAATGCCGCAGAACGCTTGGCGCGGCTCGGGTCCATCAGCTGGAACTGCACCAGCGCGGTGCCGATCATCGCACGGACACCGCTGTTGGGTTTCATCTGTTTCAGGTCGGATTTCTCAAATGTGCCGACAACCTCGCCGCTATCGAAGTCGGTCAATTCATACGACCGACCCTCGGCCTTTGTGCCTGCGAAATAGTGACCATCCGACTTGCGCATCCACATGTTCTTGGCGGCCCATGTCTCAAGCATCACTTGCGCCTGCGGCAAACCACTGGCGGCAATCGCATCAATCGCCGGCTTGATCGTCTTGCGCGAGCTTTTGGCGATGATCTCCCGATGCTCTTGCAGGATCGGTTGCAGCCCACCCTCTTGCGCGTTGGCGGTCAGGCAGGCGCACAGGATTGCGAGGCCCGCAAGGAAAAGTCGTAACATGTGGAGAAACCCGAATGTCTTTGGGGCAAGGCGGGTGGTAACACCCGCCTTGCGAGAGGATTAGTAGTTCGACAGGGTCTGAACGCAGGTCTCGGTCTGGGTGTTGTACATACCGCAGCCCAGGTCTTTCCAATCCGATTTCAGAACCGCCGATTCCGGCAAGAAGTCGGTCCAGGCGTCGCCCGGCACAACGTCGGTTTCGCTGACGATGTCGAACTGACCGTCTTCCTGAATCTCACCGATCAGAACCGGTTTCGCCAGATGATGGTTCGGCAGCATCACGGCGGTTCCACCGGTAAGGTTCGGGAATTCCTGACCGTACATTGCGGCGCGCACGGCGTCGACTTCGGTCGAGCCAGCCTCAGTCGCAGCGTTCACCCACATATTGAAGCCGATGTAATGCGCCTCCATCGGGTCGTTGGTCACGCGCTCGTCCCCCATTGTGGCTTTCCATGTTTCGACGAATTCAGCGTTGGCCTCGGTGTCCGCCGACTGGAAATAATTCCATGCCGCGAGGTGACCAACGAGGTTGGCCGTGTCCAGCCCCGACAGTTCCTCTTCACCGACCGAGAAGGCCACGACCGGAATGTCATCCGCCGAAACACCTGCGGCGGCAAGCTCTTTATAAAAGCCAATGTTCGCGTCGCCGTTGATGGTCGAGATTACGCCGACCTTCTTACCATCCGCGCCCAACGCGACCACGTCGGCCACAATCTTGGACCAGTCGGAATGACCAAAGGGGGTATAGTTGACGAAGATATCCTCGTCCGAAATGCCCTTACCTTTCAGGTAGCTTTCGAGGATGTTGTTGGTGGTACGCGGGTAAACGTAGTCAGTGCCCAGCAGCGCAAACTTCTCGACCCCCAGTTCGTCCAGGAAATAGTCGGTCGCAGGGATCGCCTGTTGGTTCGGCGCGGCACCAGTGTAGAACACGTTCTTCGAGGATTCCTCGCCCTCATACTGAACCGGATAGAACAGCAGGCCGTTCAACTCTTCGATCACCGGTAGGACCGACTTGCGGCTAACCGAGGTCCAGTTGCCGAAAATCACGTCCACCTCATGCACGGTCAGCAGCTCGCGCGCTTTTTCGGCGAACAGGGGCCAGTCTGAAGCAGGGTCGACCACAACGGCCTCAAGCTGTTTACCCAGCAGGCCGCCCTTGGCGTTTTGCTGTTCGATCAGCATCAGCATGGTGTCTTTAAGCGTGGTCTCCGAGATCGCCATGGTGCCCGACAGCGAGTGCAGAACGCCAATTTTGATGGTGTCTTCGGCCGACAGGGCAGTTGTCGCCATGGCTGCGAAAATCGCCGAACCGGCGAGTGTGGCTTTGAGAGATTTCATTTAATCCTCCTGGCGGGTTCCGTGGCAGAAGGCTTGCGCATAGGCGCATTCTTCTTCTACCTGATCCCCGCAACTGTTGTTGCGTTCCGTGTGGCGGTTGTGTCCGAGGTCCAATTCGCGCAGCCGTCACACACCCCCTGGGTTCGTCCCCGCGGCGGGCACCCATACGGTTTCTGCATTGCGGCAAACTTGGCAAATTGCAGACCCTGCCAATTCGTAAATTTGACCCCATCTGCTTAATTTTCGACCTACCGGCGAGGTTCGCGTCTAAAATTTAGTCACGCGCATCGGAAAATCTCCCAAATGCGGCACCCCGGAATAGAGTTCCGACGCCCCAGCGGTGAAACAAGTGGCAGAAGTCTGAATTCTGCAGGTGCGCCATTACTCAACTTGCCTCCATATTGCCCAAGCAGGGCGTGATGCCGCCGAGGGCCAAGGGCGCGATTCGTCTGAGTGCCAAGCAATTGGGCGACAGATCGGTTCTGGACGGGTTTCGCCAGTCGGGGTCTTTCAAGTGCCTGTTCCCGCGGTCTGACGACACCGGCCTGGATGCGGTTCTGCTGAACACAGCGGGTGGGATTACCGGCGGCGACTCTTTCCGGTTCACCGGGCACGCCGCCGCGGGTACGACCGTGACCCTGACGACCCAAGCCTGCGAGCGTGCCTACAAGGCGCAGCCCGGCTCTCAGGGCCAGATCACCAACCACCTGCACGCCGATGCTGTTGCCAGGCTGAACTGGCTGCCGCAGGAAACCATTCTGTTCAACGGCAGCGCTTTGGACCGGCGCTTGCTTATCGAATTGGCCCCGGCCGCCTCTGCGCTGATGGTCGAGCCGCTGGTCTTTGGCCGCAACGCCATGGGCGAGACGCTGACCAATATCCGCCTGCGCGACCGGATCGAGATCCGGCGCGACGGCACGACGATCTTTCTGGATGCCACGCGGTTTTCGGGCGATCTGAACGCCCATCTGGCGAAACCCCATATCGCCAATGGTGCCGGAGCCATGGCGCTGGTCGTCTTTGCCTCTACCACGGCAGAGGGGCAGTTGGCGCCGGTTCGCCGGATGCTGCCCGACAGTGCTGGTGCAACGCTGATCCAGAACGATCTGTTGGTGATCCGACTGCTGGCCAAAAACAGCTTTGCCCTGCGCCGCGCGCTGATGCCGGTGCTACTGCACCTGAACAACGACACTCTTCCCCGATGCTGGATGATCTGACATGAACCTGACCCCCAGAGAAAAAGATAAACTGCTGGTCGCCATGGCCGCCGAGGTCGCACGCAAACGGCTGGCCCGCAGCGTCAAGCTGAACCACCCCGAAGCGATCGCCCTGATCACCGACGCCGTCGTCGAAGGCGCACGCGACGGGCGTTCGGTCGCCGACATGATGCAGGCCGGGGCCGATGTGATCACCCGTGAGCAATGCATGACAGGCGTGCCCGAGATGATCCAAGAAGTTCAGGTCGAGGCCACCTTTCCCGACGGCACCAAGCTGGTAACCGTCCACAACCCCATCCGCTGAAAAAGGAACACAGACATGATCCGTATGCTCTTCCCCGCCCTAATCCTCGCTGGTCCCGCCGCTGCTCATACCGACGCCCATATCCACGCCCATGGCACTGATTATGCCGCATTGGGCCTTGGCCTGGCGGTGATCGCATTGGCTGCAACCATCCTGATTTTAAAACTGCCGAAATGATCCCCGGTGAACTTTTCCCGGCCGAGGGCGAGATTACCCTGAACACCGACGCCGAAGCGGTGACCCTGATGGTTGCCAATACTGGCGACCGCCCGGTGCAGGTGGGCTCGCACTATCACTTCGCCGAAACCAACCCGGCTCTGGAGTTCGACCGCACCGCCGCTCGAGGGCTTCGTCTGGACATCGCACCGGGCACCGCCGTGCGGTTCGAACCAGGACAAGAGCGTGAAGTTTTGCTGATCCCGATCGGCGGAGCACGCAAGGTTTATGGGTTCAATCAAAAGGTCATGGGGGAGCTTTGATGCCAGCACAAATCAAACGCTCTGACTATGCCACCATGTTCGGTCCCACCACGGGTGACAAGCTGCGGCTGGCCGATACCGATCTGGTCATTGAGGTCGAACGCGACCTGACCACCTATGGTGAAGAAGTCAAGTTCGGTGGCGGCAAGGTGATCCGCGACGGAATGGGGCAGTCTCAGGTCACGCGCGCCGAGGGGGCTGTGGATACCGTCATCACCAATGCGCTGATCGTGGACCATTCGGGCATCTACAAGGCAGATGTCGGCCTGAAAGACGGGTGCATTTCCAAGATCGGCAAGGCCGGAAACCCGGACACACAGCCCGGCGTCGACATTATCATTGGCCCTGGCACCGAGGCCATTGCCGGTGAAGGCCGCATCCTGACCGCCGGGGGGTTCGACAGCCATATCCATTTTATCTGTCCACAACAGATCGAGGACGCGCTGCATTCCGGCCTGACTACCATGCTGGGCGGCGGCACCGGTCCCGCGCATGGCACACTGGCGACCACCTGCACCCCCGGCCCCTGGCATATCGGGCGGATGCTGCAGGCCGCTGATGCTTTCCCGATGAATTTGGCATTCGCAGGCAAGGGCAATGCCTCACTGCCAGCAGCATTGGAAGAACAAGTCAAGGCAGGCGCCTGCGCTCTGAAACTGCATGAGGATTGGGGCACGACGCCCGCCGCCATCGACTGCTGCCTTTCGGTGGCGGATGCGATGGATGTTCAGGTGATGATCCACACTGACACACTAAACGAATCTGGCTTCGTGGAAAACACCGTGGCCGCCATGAAAGGCCGCACTATCCACGCCTTTCACACCGAAGGAGCAGGCGGCGGCCACGCCCCCGACATTATCAAGATTTGCGGCGAGAACCACGTTCTGCCCTCCTCGACCAACCCGACGCGTCCCTTCACCGTGAACACGGTCGAGGAACACCTGGATATGCTGATGGTCTGCCACCACCTCGATAAGTCCATACCTGAGGACGTCGCCTTTGCCGAAAGCCGCATCCGACGTGAAACGATTGCAGCCGAAGACATTCTGCACGACATGGGCGCATTCTCGATCATTGCCTCGGACAGTCAGGCCATGGGGCGGGTCGGAGAGGTTTTGATCCGCACCTGGCAAACCGCTGACAAGATGAAGAAACAACGCGGTCGCCTGCCTGAAGAAATCGGCGACAACGACAACCTGCGCGTCCGCCGTTATATCGCCAAGTACACCATCAACCCGGCCATTGCCCACGGTCTCAGCCATCAGATCGGCAGTATAGAAGAAGGTAAAAGGGCTGACCTGGTCCTGTGGAACCCGGCCTTTTTTGGCGTGAAGCCCGAAATGCTTCTGCTGGGTGGCACCATCGCATGTGCCCAGATGGGAGACCCCAATGCTTCGATTCCAACACCGCAGCCGGTTTACAGCCGGCCGATGTTTGGAGCATATGGCCGCTCGGTTGAAAATTCGGCGATCACTTTTGTTTCCGAGGCTGCGCAGTCCGAGGGGATTGGTGATACACTTGGTTTGGCCAAGCAAACCGTCGCCGTGCAAAACACCCGCAACATCGGCAAATGCGACCTGCTGCTGAACGACGCGACCCCCCATATCGAGGTTGACCCTGAAACCTACGAAGTGCGCGCCGATGGCGAACTGCTGATCTGCCATCCCGCCGAAGTGCTGCCGATGGCGCAGAGGTACTTTCTATTTTGATCAAAATTTGCGCCGCGTTGCAGCATGCGCATCCCGGCCATGACCAATCACCCTCTATACAGTGAGACCGAAATGCCAAATTATAAAACCCATGGGAGGACCAACGTAACTCAAGATTTCGAGGGTCCTAATGGCACATACAGCAAATCAAACCACTTCCGGATTTTCCGTTGCCGGTATTCTTTCCGCAGTCGGAAGGTCAATCTATTCGGCCTTAGAGCAGTTAGCCGAGTCTCAGTCTCGCGTGAAGAAGATCGAGTTCCTGCAATCACTGAGCGACGACGAACTCGCCAAACGTGGTATCGCACGCGATCGGATTGTTCATCACGTGTTTGCCGACCGTATGGGTATCTGACTGGCGCGCTTCACTTTGCGAGGGAGGCGTGCGCATGAACGCCTTTCTTTGCACTGCTCGTCAGTATTCCAATCATATGCACGGAGATCCGGCGGATCACCTTTCGCTAACCTATGAAGACCGTTTCCTGCGCCGAAAGGTTCTGACTTGCGATGGTGGTGAGCAAATACTTGTCGATCTGACTCACACGACATCTCTTGATCACGGCGGTGTATTAATTCTCGAAGACGGGCGAGAAATCGAAATTCAGGCCGCCCCCGAGGCGCTATTGGAGATTACTGCCCCCGATCTGACCCGCATTGCATGGCACATCGGCAACCGGCACACGCCCTGCCAGGTTGAAAAGAGCCGCCTGCTTATCCAGGTAGACCATGTTATCCGCGACATGCTGGTGAAACTCGGTGCCAAAATCCGGGAAACCGTCGAACCCTTCACTCCCGAAGGTGGAGCGTATGGCCACGGCAGGACCCATGGCCACTCTCACTGAAGCTGATATCCTGACTCTGACGCAATGGCTGTCACCCGCTTATCCGGTGGGCGGGTTCGCCTATTCGCACGGGCTGGAATGGGCCATTGAAAGCGGCACTGTTAAATGCATTGCAGAAACGGGCGACTGGATCGCGGACGTGATCGAGCATGGATCAGGACGCAACGATTGTGTGTTTTTGGCCGCAGCGTATCGGGCTGTCTCTTACGATACGCTGGCAGAAATCGACCAGACCGCGCGGGCGTTTTCCGCCTCGTCTGAACGGCTGATGGAGTTACGCCTGCTGGGCGAGGCGTTTTGCGGTGTGACCTCAGAGGTCTGGGCGGTGAATATGGGCAGCCTGACCTACCCTGTCGCCATTGGTCATGCCGCAGCCGTCCTGGAACTGCCACTTGGCCTGACGGCGCAAATGTATCTGCAGGCCTTCATGGCCAATCTAATGGCCTGCGCGACACGCCTGGTGCCGCTGGGCCAGACCGATGGACAACGGCTGATCCGCGATCTGACGCCGCTCTGCCAGCGGGCCGCAAGCGAAGCGATTGAGACAGGGCTGGACGATCTGGGATCAACCGCCTTCCTGTCCGACATCGCGTCGATGAAACACGAAACTCAATACTCAAGGATGTTCCGAACATGAGCAGTATGAACGGCCCATTGCGCGTGGGCATCGGCGGCCCGGTGGGCGCAGGCAAAACCACCCTGACCGCAGCGTTGTCCGAGGCGCTGCGTGACAGGGTCTCGATCGGAGTGATCACTAACGACATCTACACCCGCGAGGATGCCGAAGCGCTGATGCGTATGCAGGTCCTGCCTCAGGACCGGATCATCGGTGTAGAAACAGGTGGCTGCCCGCACACGGCAATCCGCGAGGACGCTTCAATCAACTTGGCTGCAGTGGCTGAAATGCAAAAGCGGCACCCGGATGTAGAGGTGGTGCTAATTGAAAGCGGCGGCGACAACCTGTCGGCCACGTTCAGCCCCGAACTGGCGGATGTCACGCTCTATGTGATCGACGTGGCAGCTGGCGAAGAGATTCCCCGCAAGGGCGGCCCTGCGATCACAAAATCCGACGTCCTGATCATCAACAAGACAGATCTTGCCCCCCATGTCGGTGCCTCGCTTGAGGTAATGGACCGCGACGCCACCCGCATGCGAAACGGGAGGCCGTTTGTGTTCTCATCCCTGCGGCAGAGACAGGGCATTGATTCCATTGTGACTCTTCTTGGACAGATTGGCGGGCTGGACATACCGGTTAAAGAGGAAGCGGTCGTATCCTAGTTCAGATAGCGCGTCTGGAGCCACTGTTACCGAGACTACGCGCAAAACGCACGTCAGACAGCACTACAATACCAAACGACCACAAAGTGCTCTGGGCTACCGCCCTCCGGCACCCGAAACCATCGTCCAGATGGAACAAAGACCGGTCATGCACTAACAATCAAATTGGACCACTCAGGTGGGGCTGATCAGCAGACGTTCAAAAGTCTCGCAGCATCGGGAAGTATGGGCTCACAGCCGCGATTCGAGATATCGTCTTGGACCGTAGTTTCTCCCTACCTGGGGTATACCCGGCCCCGCGTATACCATGGGAAGGGAGAAAACCCCGATGTGTACGTCTTCGGGTATTGCAGTTTCACTTGGCTGACGGTGCTGACAGCACTGACGGTGGAGGCGCATTGGTTTTCATTAGGAAAAGAATCAGCCTCAGTTTCGTATGTGATACGTAGCCGTAGTTTGTAAGCGTTGCATTTGACCCCCTAAATCACCCCTGTGGTCCGCCCCTTAACAGTCGTTCGCAGTTATGTGTTCGTGGGCAGCCCTGAGCCCTTACCAGAACTTCACCGCACTTTGAGGCTTCGCCCAAGCAGCAAGTCGTGAACGGGGTCAATTAGGACATTAGTGTTACTAGTGACCTAAGGCAGGTTGGCGGACCATGGCTGTCGTTCATAATTCGGAGGTCAAGGTCCGTTTTCAATCATGTTGTGTTTTAGGTACTGGTCTCGATCCCATCTGGTTTCATCATGAAGTTCGCCAGTTGCTAGAAGGTAGAATAGCCCCTTCAACGCGGAATTCAGATGCCAGATGTCATCTATGCTGAAGAAGGGAATTGATTCCGGACCGTATCTACTGTCCGTATGAAAGTTACGCACCTGATCTGAATAGTAGTCCTCGAAGAACTTGCGCTTCGTGTGTGGCACCCCGTAGAGCTCGTCCATATACGCCTGCGCATCATGAGAACTGGGATTTTTGGCACCCGACTTTTTCAGTCTTTGCAATATCATGCTGTAAGCAGCGTCCAGTGCGATATGCGAAGAAGCCAAAGAAGCGTCCCGAAATTGGAAGTGATTGAACAGCATTTCCGATTTTAGTAGCGCATGAAGTCCACGGATAAGTACAGGATCATCGACGTCGACTGCTCTGAAAAAGATCGTTGCTTGCTCTAAACGCCGATAATCCCAATCGAAGAACTGATATTGAGCAAGTTTGCTCGGCAGCAAGCCATGATTTCCGGACATAAAGTAGTCATCAGTTGCCGCTGCTTTAAGAAGCGGTTTGAGCAGTGCCCCATCTTCTACGACAGCATCGACAGAGCACTCATCGATGTCTCTAAAAATTGGTAGTGGGTACATCCTGACGCCTGAGCTCTCCCCATGTCCTAAGCACATTGCGGCTAAGAACCTTACTTCCTGTACAGTCCAGTTATCCAGTTCAAATGCAGGTTGATCTGGCCCAGTGCGCCCGTATCGCTCTATCATCCTGTTTTTGGTGCAGAGGAAAAGAGTGGGCCCACTCCGAAGAAGCATGTCGCTGCCAATCCTTACGTCGGGATTGGGATAAGAACCGAGAAAAGACATGGGCCGGATACGAATGCTCATTGCGCCACGCTACCTTGTGGGCACGCAGGTTTCAAAGAACTTGTTCTCGTAGGTAAAAAGAGAAAATCTGGACCGAAAGTCCTTGTGTTATTTCTTAGCATCTTCCGAAAAGCGGTCATTGGCCGCAGAGCAGAAACAGCGTAACTCTGGGCTCAAACCACCTATCTGTACCCACTGTAGACAGTGGTTGCTCCTAGCCTAAACTGATCGATTCTGGCATGTGCGCGAATGGCGGCTATCGTTTTTTTTCGCTCAAGTAAGTCTCCGAGAAGCCATATTTCGTTCGTATATAGTGCCTTGCCAAAGCCCGCATGATTTCGGCGGCAACTGATAACCTACGCGTTTCAGCGGATATATCTGCATCGGATTTGAATTTTTTGGAGACATGACCGGCTGCGACACGACAATTGTAGCAATAATCCTCAATTTCGAGTTCTTTTCTATCTGAATGAAACTGCTCCAAAGTACGGTCATGGACATCGGCGCAAGCATCCGGGAATACGCGCTTTATCCAGTTCTTTGCCTTCCGAGCGTCGCGCCTCATTTCGAAGACTTTGAAGAAACTCAGGACTTCCTGTGATGCAATTTCAGCCTCTGCAGCATTCAATCCTTCCCGGTAGTAGGAAAGGCAATTTAGCAACGTTTCATCTTCCGGCATTGAGCGATAGAACATCCATTCGATCATTGTGGAAGATGCCATGTCACGCCTTGGCACGGGCACGGGTACGGGGTTGCCTCCAACTTCCGTCAGCATGTTGTTCAAATAGCGCAATGGCAGTTTCAGCGATTGTGGGTGGTTTCGCGTCTTGTTCGTTGATGGCGACTCCGACTGCGCCAGCTTTGAAGTCGTTCAGGAACGCATCAAGCTCTTGATCCGTTGCTGATGGAATTTTGGGACCGTAGGTCCCGTTTCGGATTTGGCTGATTCTACCCGAGTTAACTGGGCGGTCTTGGCGATTGAAATAGAATTGAATGTCCACGTTCCGTTCACCGCGCGCCAACAAGGCTTTGATCAAGCCAATTTCTTCGTCCGTTATTCTTCGAGCCATTTGGGGCCTCAAATTTGCTCAACCAATGATTGCAACCACTTTGAGGCTGTCGGCGCAGGGTGCAAGCCCTTGCACCTGATAGGCGCAACGAAAGTCCGGAATGTAGGCTGCAACTGCGGCATCTAGGCAACGTGGTAGATGTCCGGATTGGGCCGTCCTTACGTTTGGCGGTCGCCGCGATGGGGCGACATGCTGCGCATGGTGTAGCGACGGCTTCGAGCCCACTTCTACCGATGCTGCGCGTTGCTCGAACGTCAGCTTTGCGTTGAGCATTCTAGGTGCGTTGTCAGGCTCATAGATTAAATCCAGAAACTGGTTCTAATGGTTCTGACCCACTGGAGTCCCAGTACTAGCTGCCATTTCGAAAGCGTTGCAGTGTCTGCGGATAATTCGATGGAAAACTCCAGACAGCTTCGCCCGGAGCACGCACAAGCCCGCGCGCTTGAGGATCTCGGTCTGTAAGCAGAGAAATGAACAGGTCACTGCTGGCCCAGGGCGAAGACCGAAAGTACCAATGCCCGTTTCCTGTATCGGCTGCTTCGGCCTCGGTCACATCGATGATATGTAGGGTTTTCATCTCAGACAGTCGGCGCTGGAACAGAGACCCATTTATTGCTTCATCGGAAACCTGACCCAGACGGTCGCGGCCGAAGACCAACCGTGACATCGCCAGCGCTGAATCGGTCTGCGATTGATAGAGTGTCACACCTATAACGGCATCCAGAAGGCCGTCTTCAATTGATTGCAAGAAATAGCTTCGATCAAGATCGCTGCTGATCAGGATCAACTGCCCCAGCCGCGGCTTTGGCCCAGGCCGCAAAGCAATCTGATAGGCGGCTTCAAATGCGAGCCTTGAGCCTGCGCTGTATCCTATAAGGTGAATGCGCCGGGCGTTGGTGTTTGCCGACAAGTATTCGACAAGAGACCGCAAATTGCGGCGCGTTGCCAATGCAGATTCCTGATCCCGAAAATACGCCAAGCGATTGGGTGTAGCGGGCCAGTTGTAGCTGATGAAGGCGCCCTGATAGCCCAGAAAGTGTTGCAACTCTTTGGAGACAAGGGTCGAGTAATCAAAATCGACATTGTAGCCATGGACATAGATGAAAATGTCTTTGTTGCGAGAGGCTGCAAGGTGATCGTCAATCCATTGGGCAAACCGAAGTCCGGCTGCCTTCATCTCCTTTTGCGAAGGTGGATCGTTCATGTAGCGCGTGACACTGAACGGCATGACACCAATCTCTTGTACGTCAGACAAGCTGAGCGTGTAGTCCTTAGCGCGGTCGCGCGTCATGGTAACGTGGCGAAGCTTTTTCAACGTCGCCAATGGGGGGTTGCTTTGCACTTCGGCAATGCCGGTACGCAGAATGTGACCGCGCTCATTGTTGTAATAGGCTTGTGGGTCGCC
This sequence comes from Ruegeria sp. AD11(2025), assembly GCF_056542405.1. Lineage (NCBI taxonomy): Bacteria > Pseudomonadati > Pseudomonadota > Alphaproteobacteria > Rhodobacterales > Roseobacteraceae > Ruegeria > Ruegeria sp. AD11(2025). The sequence goes on from NZ_JBQFZU010000022.1 coordinate 68,891, forward strand.
GGGAACCGCGGGCAGCCGATCTGTAGCGTAGAATAGCTGCGAACGCTGCACGAAATTGTCTTCCGTGATGTCCTTGTAAGGGTCAAAAGCAGCCTCGGCATAGACCGTTGGGGAGGGCATCAGTTCAATTTCGTCATAGATGTTTGGCCCGCAGGCAGCGAGGACACAGAACGAACACACGGTTGCCGCAGGCAAAGCTCTGGCAATCAGTCGCCTCGTCGTTCCTTTTCTGAATTGCCTTTGTCCGACTGTTCGCATCCGGCTGCAATTGTCGGTCCCAAGCATGTCGGCACCGCTGCTCGCGCCTTGGCGCAACTTCGATACTACAGACCTGTTTGTGTTCGGCATGGCCGCCTTTCGCATAATGCCCTTACTCAGAAGCTGTAGGTCACACCCAACACGGGTCCGAATTGTGAGAGCTTGAACCTGCTGTCAACTTCACCTTTGTCGACCATGATGTAGCGATAACCTGCGCGCAAATTCCACTTTGGAGCGATCGCATAACCTACCGTTGCCAAAAACTGTGCGGTTTCGCGATCTGAGCGAAATCCACCATAGTCGGCCAAGGCAACGGCCGACCATCGGTCATTGATCTGATACCGGATACGGGCCGCAATCAGAGGGTCTATCCAATCGTCGCTGGCACTGGAACTTGGTGCCGGGGTGGGGCCGCCGACCAGAGTGATCGTGCTGCTCGTCTCAAACCAGCGAAACCCGCCACCGAGATCGACGGCCAGGTTTTGGTCTTGATAGGCCGTGTAAGCGGCATATCCACTTAAAAACTGCGTCTTCAGACTGGTTTCAGCGCCACTGAACACCGGGCCGGGAGTGTCATTGTCAAAGGACAGGTCTGTGCGCATGTAGTCCGCGATCAGCGACCACCGGCCACTTCGCGCTTCAAGTGTACCCATGAATGCCAGATCAAGGTTTTCAACCGCTTCACTGAAGCTGAGTTCCGACTCCAGCGATCCAATGGTTGTCTTGGTGTCCGCCGCGTAGATGTAGAAGCTGCCGGAAAAACTCCAGTCGGAGTCCTGTGCCACTGCTGTTGATCCGCCGGGCAGCATCGTCGCCGCAACCAGAAAACTGCTTGCGATACACCGTATTTTTAAGCACGCCATGGCCCGCTCCCCCCTTTGCCTATCCCGAGTTCGAGGCGCGGCAAAAGATGGGCCGCGCCGTTGTCCTGTTACGTTTCACAATCGCATTCGACCGGGTCGAGTATCGGAACAGATGCCTTAACGCTATTCATTTCACGGGCGCGAAACTCTGACGGTGTTTGACCCGTCCATTTCTTGAAGGCCCGTGTCATGGCCGTCGCGTCAGAGTATCCCAAATGATCAGCGATATCGCCCACCGACAATTCAGACTTGGAAAGCAGATGTTTCGCCTGGTCACATTTGGCTTCGATGACGATGCGCGACAGTGATGTCCCATAGACAGCAAGCCGTCGGTTGAGAACCGCGCCTCGAAAACCGCATGCCTTGGCGAGCGCCGTAGCCGACAAGTCCGTGCGCCCGACCCTTGAGTTGGCAACGCTTTGGATCGAACTCAACAAGTCTGTAGGTACAGGGTTTTTTTCGTCCTGAGTGGTCAACACGTACTCGGTCGCGGTTCGGTTAACCAGTTCAAACAAAAGCCAGGCACTTGGGAAGCGGATGGAATACCCGTCTGAGCCCGCACCTACCGCCCGGATACCGTAGAAGTAAGACGGGAGCAGATCAGGACGGTTCACACGCACAAGAACCTTATTTGCTTCCCAACGCTGACCTGCGGTTTCATGCAGCAACGTAGCCCATCGGCTGATCTGAAACGCATCCATATAGGCGGGCGAACAGCATGGCGTGAACCTGCGTTTGGCGGACAGCACGGCGAACTCTCCAGAGACATCGAGTGTCATGGTGACCGCGTTTGTGTTGTTTCCCGCATGAACGCAAAACCTGGCAATGAAATCGGCCAGCGACTTTGCTACGCGAAAGGCCTGTCCGAATGGGGATGCAACGGTCGGATCTGAAGTTTGACCAACAAGTGCTGGAAAGTCTGGGGATGTCTTTTGTGCGACGGCTTCAAACACGGCATAGACAGTGTCGTGCGGAATGAAACAACTCGGAGCGTTCAATTCCGAGAAGGATAGATCGAATTCCGCTAGGAGACTTTCTACAGATTGACCGGATTCTTGAAACGCAAGCAAAAGCGGCACGATAACCCGCCCGCGTGTAAGCGGCGGTGTTCTGTGTTGAGCATGTGCGTCATGCCCTGTCATCATAGCTCCTTAAGACCCCGCAATTGAAAGGTCGGGCACGTCAAGCATAGACCAGCGCGGCTCTGTGTCCCTGACCTGCGTCAAAGCGGAAGTCACTTTTTGAGGTAAAAAAGTCAGGTGCCCGCTGGTAGGGGCTCAATCGAATTGAACCACGCTACCCGCAGAGAGTGCGCTCTAAGAGATTGACATCACCACACGAATAATAGGACCGCCGTCGGGTCAATATGCAAAGAGAGTTTCTAGTTGTTGGCCGAAACGCTATCGCTACCTGTCATTTTTAACCAGTTTTCGGAAGCGGTCGCTCCAATCTGTCAGGGCATACATTCGAACTTTGTGGTTTGTTGGAGAGAGATGGCCAAGGCTCCAATTGTAGCATTTTAAAAAACAACAAAATGAGAGGCGTGAGAATGCGCTTTTGATCAGGTGCCGGGACCATCAAGCAATGCATTTCTGTAATTGGCTAGTGGAGCGGGCAAACTATGAATCTCACGCACAAACGCTGGAAACTTGCTGCTTTAGCTGTCCTGATTGGAAGCACAGCGACCGCTCAGAGCTTTGATACCACGGTCGATGCACTTGCTGAGACATACGAAGTGCCCATTACCATAAACAACTTTGTTCGGGCTGCTACAGACAATGAACTGAAGACGTACAATGGCCTGGCCGGAGGCGTAAATCAGTTCTTTCACTTCAAAGAACCCACCCCCATCGACAATCAGCCCACCATTCGGATGAATCGCGACACACTCTACAGCGTTGCGGTTATTGATATCAGCCAAGGCGCAACCTTGACTCTGCCCGATGTGGGCGACCGATACATGACGACGATGGTGGTCAATCAGGATCATTTCATCAATGAAGTGTTCGACGGTGGCGGTGTGTTCCAGCTTGACATGGGTACATTCCATACCCCCTACGTACTTGTTTTCATGAGAATACTGGTGGATGCCGAGAGCCCCAAGGATGTTGCGGCGGTCAATGCAATTCAGGACGGGTTCACCATTGATGCTGCCTCCGCAACGCCCTTCGAAATGCCCAATTACGACGCGGAGAGCTTTGAGGCGCTGCGCCAAGCCGCAATTGAGCTGGGCAGGTTCGCCACAGACAGCGTCCGGACTTTTGGTAAGGCAGATCATGTAGACCCATTACGCCATTTCCTTGGCACAGCAGTCGGCTTTGGTGGGCTGCCAGAAGACGAGGCCTTTTATCTTAATATCGAGCCCGGCCTGCCGCTTGGGGAATACAAAATCCAGGTCCCGGCGGATGTGCCAGTGAACGCATTCTGGTCCGTGAGCCTTTATAATGCAGACGGGTTTTTTGAACTCAATTCCCTCGACACGTATGTGGTCAACTCGGTCTCAGGCACCAAGAATGACGATGGCAGTGTGACCGTGCACTTCGGCGGTTGCAACGACGGACGTGTGAACTGTCTCCCGATCATGGATGGCTGGAACTATGCCGTGCGCCTTTATCAGCCGGGCCCAGAGGTCATCGACGGAAGCTGGGTCTTCCCCTCCGTAGAACCCGCAAACTGAACAACAGGATGCTTACGATGAAAAAGCTTCTTCTGACAGTCGCGCTTACACTCCCGACAGGCGTTTGGGCCGAAGACATGGTCGATGTGACCGTCGACACCCTTGTGCGCGCCGAGACAGATCACATGTTTCGGACCAACATGGCCAATCTCGGCCTCGCTGTTGGCGAATTGGGGCATATGCGCGAAGCCACCACACCGGATAACCAGCCCGTCATCCGCATGAACCAGGACACGCTCTACTCCGGCATTCTGCTGGATTTGAGCGAACCCGTCGAAGTGACACTGCCTAAAGCGGATGGCCGCTATATCTCGATGCATGTCATCAATCAGGACCACTTCATGTATGCCGAGGCAGAGCCCGGCACGTATCAAATCACACAGGAAGACCTTGGTACGCGCTTTGGTTTCATCGCGTTTCGCACATTCGTCGATGTGACTGACCCGGATGATATTGCCGCCGCGCAAGCGGCACAGGATGGAATTGTCGTCAGCGGCGGTGGAACGGGCCCGTTTGACGCGCCCAACTGGAACACCGAACAACTTGCCACTGCGCGTCAGGCGATAAACGATTTATCCTTGCTGGGCACCGATTCAGCCCGCGCCTTTGGCAGAACAAAGGACGAGATTGATCCGGTTCAGTTTCTGGTCGGTGCGTTCTCGGGTTGGGGCGGTCTTCCGCCTGAGGCCGCGATCTATCTGTTGGACGCGGTCGATCAGAATGACGGCGAAACACCGCATGCGGTAACCGTCAAGGATGTGCCGGTTCGGGCGTTCTGGTCGGTGACTGTCTATAACGGTGACGGCTTTCTGGAAGCCAATGATCTGGGCGTAAACAGCTACAACGGTTACACAGCCGAAGCAGCAGAAGACGGCTCGGTCACGTTGCATTTCGGTGGGTGCGACGATGGCCGCGTGAACTGTCTGCCGATCACTTCGGGCTGGAACTATGCGATCCGCCTTTATGAGCCGGAGGATGCAATCCTGAACGGCAATTGGACCTTCCCGAAGTTGGAGCCGATCAACTAGGCCACTCGCCCAACCTGCATTTCAAAAGGAGTACACGGCTATGCGTCGATCCCATACTCTTATGGGGCTGCTTTTTGCAGCCAGTGCCGGAACCACAACCGTTGCAGACGAGGCATCCGATCTGGCCCAGGAACTGGCCAACCCGCTTGCGGCAATCGTCTCGGTTCCGTTTCAATTGAACCATGATGAAAATCTGGGCGTCTCTGATCAGGGCTCGCGCACCACGCTGAACTTTCAACCAGTCGTGCCCTTTCAACTGAACGATGACCTTAACCTGATCACCCGAACTATCATTCCTTACATCTGGCAGGAAGACGTTGTGCCGGGCACACGCCAGGAGGGGTTCGGAGATATCCTTTTCTCTGCGTGGTTCTCGCCAATCGGAACCGGGGACATAACGTGGGGCGTGGGTCCCGTTGTGCGCTTTCCAACCTTTAGCGACGTATCGAGTGATACATGGGCTACTGGGATCACCGGCATTGCACTGCGACAGACCGGTCCGTGGACCTATGGTGCGCTGGCCAATCATCTGTGGGATCTAGAAAGCAACCCCGACACCCCCACGAATGTGAGTTTTGTCCAGCCCTTTCTTGCTTATTCCACCGAAGGCGCGTGGACCTATTCGCTGCAAAGCGAAAGCGCCTATGACTGGGAAACTGATGCCTGGGCTGTGCCTATAAACGCTTCGGTCTCCAAGCTGGTCCAATGGGGGGCGCTGCCGGTCAATCTGCAAGCGGGGGCGGGCTATTGGCTCGAAGCGCCCGAAGTGGGTGCCGAAGGCGTTCGATTGCGTTTGCAGGCTCAGGTCGTCTTGCCCAGAGGGCGCTGACGTTTGGCTGAAGAACTTTTTATGAAACGTCGAAAATAGGGAGGTCTTGATGGCCGATCAGATGCAACGCAATGCGCAAGCGCATGTCGAGCTTGACCCTGACCATTAGGATCTGATTGTCAGAAGCTGCAATCGGCTCATTCGACACGCCGTTCGGGTGATGTCTTTGTTCATGGTCGTTGTGATCGGATTTGCCGTCATCGACGCCGGTTACTCGTTCTACATCAAGCTTGTAAGTCCACCGGTCCTGATTCTTGACGTCAGTGTTCTGTTGGAGGTTTTTGCGGCCGCGCTTGTTGTGCTGATCGCTATCGAGATTTACACGAATGTCACGCTCTACCTGACGGCCGATGTCATACATGTGAAGCTGGTAGTTGCAACTGCCCTGATGGCCGTTGCCAGAAAGGTCATTACACTCGATACGACGGACCTGGAGCCGCTTTATTTCGTTGGGTATTCTGGACTCGGTCTGGCGTTTGGTGTCACGTATTGGTTGCTGTGGCGTGGCAAGTAGATATTTCAAAGGACGCCTGTATCGACGCTGGCATAAGCGAGATCGCCGACATTAGTGTTTTTTTGAAGCCGCAATCGCCTCCTTATTCAGCCAAAGAAGAAACGCTCGAAAATCTTAAAGAAATCCGGAAGCAGACCTTGGCACCTGCCCGGTGAAAGTTCCCTTTGTCCGCCATCCAGTCATCCAGCTCCCCACAAACCGAGCGGCCGCAGCGAATGTCTGGAATGCGGGCAGCGACTGCAGAAACCACAGAGACCGACCAACGGCAGCTAAGGGCCGAAGGACACAAATATGAATTTCCGTATTGGCGCGTAGCGCCAATATAGGCTTTAGATGCCTATGCCGGATGACGCCAATTTGGGGGTCAGATGCAACGCTTACCGTAGTTTGCTTTCTGGCGTAGCACCGCTGTAGCACCGGACGTTGGAGTCCAGAACGCAAAAAGCGCCCCTTGGGGCGCTAAGTGTTTGTTTTCCTACCGTTTAGTTTGGTTGCGGGAGCAGGATTTGAACCTGCGACCTTCAGGTTATGAGCCTGACGAGCTACCGGGCTGCTCCATCCCGCGACACTTAGCGTTGGTCTACCGCCTATTCGGCTACTTGAGACCGGGTAGTGTTTTTCCATCGTCAGAGAGAAGGGGGCTTTTTCTAGGTTTGGCGGTGACCTACTCTCCCGGGGCTTAAGCCCAAGTACCATTGGCGCGGCAGTGCTTAACTTCCGGGTTCGGGA
>NZ_JBQFZU010000023.1:0-70798 GCF_056542405.1 Ruegeria sp. AD11(2025)
CTGCGCTGCCGAGAGGGGCTGAAAGTGCAATGAAACAACCGAGGAAAGGTCGGCGTTCGCAGGCTCACCTAAATGACGGATCGTGTATCCGCAGCAGCACGAGAAAACCTGGGTTGCTAAGTGAGCTGTCCAAAATCCCGCAACGTTCCTTGGCTCCAAAGACAGCAAAGCCCGCTTAGGCGCTTGTTTTCTACTCTTATATTTTTCTGTAAGGTTCGATTTCAAAACTGGTACTCGCCTCAACTGCTCTACGTTGACAACTGGCCGTATTGCGCCGCGTAGTGCGTCATTCCGCCCTTCGGCCCTGCGGGATGACTTCGTAGCCCGGTTCTTCCGGTTCGTCATCCAGAATCTCGGGCGGAAAGCCGGGTGCTGTGATGTCCAGGCCAGTGGCCTCCTCTAACCGCCTGATAATGTTCGGAGACAGTTCTCGTTCGCCAAAACGGGCGATGCCATCGTCGAAGATGCGGATCATCACCGGGTTGATTTCCAGCGGCACTCCGGCCCGGTCGGCCACGTCCTGGAACAACCCGATATCCTTTTTGACAAGGTCCATCGTGAAGGAGATATCGCGCGATCCATTCAGGATGACCTGGCTTTCGGTTTCATGCACGAAGGATGTACCGGAGGAAATCTTGATCGCCTCATAGGTGGTGTTGAGGTCCATCCCGGCAGCCTTGGCGGTCACCAGCGCCTCGGCACAGGTGATCAGGTTGGCGGTGGCCAGATAATTCGTCAGCACCTTCAGGACCGAGGCCGAACCTAATTCCCCGGTGTGCAGAACTCGCCGTCCCATCGTGGTTAGAAACGGCAAAATCCGCTCGAATGTTTCGCGGTCGCACCCTGCGAAGATCGAAATGTTGCCGGTCGCCGCCCGGTGGCACCCGCCGGACACCGGGCAATCGACCGCGGCGCCTCCGCGTTCGACCACCATCGCGCCGAGACGCATAACCTCAGTCTCATCGGTGGTCGACATCTCCATCCAGATTTTGCCCGGAGCGACCTCGGGCAGCATCTCTTTCATCACGGTGTCCGAGGCGGCCGGGGACGGCAGACAAGTGATGACTGCATCACAATCCCGCATCATCTGCGCCGGGCTTTCAGCAGCTTTGGCGCCTTTGGCCACGTATTCGGACACCAGATCGGGGGCGAGGTCATGGACCGTCAAGTCAATTCCGTTGCGCAGCAGTGAGCCGGACAGCTTGCCGCCGACATTGCCCAAACCGATGAATCCGACTTTCATTTCACCCTCCCGAAGGTCGCCGTTTGTGCCGAGTATCCCTATTGCCTGTCGGAAAAGAAAATGAATAATAACATGCGATATAGGTAAAAATTTTTGGTGGTAAATGGATCGCCTTCCAAATCCCGTTTGGCTGCGCAGCTTCGAATCCGCTGCGCGCCATCTGAATTTCACCACAACCGCGCGTGAACTTGGCCTGACGCAAACAGCCGTTTCACTGCACATTCGGTCCCTTGAGGCCGAGTTGGGTCAAAAGCTGTTCACACGAAATGCACGGCGGCTGGAACTGACCGAGCTGGGGCAGTCTTATTCGCTGACGGTTCGGCGCGCTTTGGCCGACATTGCGCTGTCGACCAACAGTCTGTTTGGCTCGGCCTCGCGCCAGACCCTGACGATCCGGGCAGCAATTTCGACCGCGACCTATTGGTTGGCTGCCGAGCTGCCTGACTTCTCCGCGCAGCATCCGGATATTCCGGTCCGTCTTGTCTCGCACATCTGGAACGACAGCGGGACGCCCGGCGATGTGGATGTGGAAATCCGGCTGGGTTATGGCGACTGGCCGGGGGTGCGATCCCAAAAACTCACCGACGAAAAGCTAGTCCCGGTCTGTCGGGCTGGGGACGACTCAGCGAAACTGATCACCCTGCCGAACGGGCCACTGATTCACATCCTTGGATACGAGGACAACTGGGCGCGGTATCTTCAGGCCAACGGCATAGCGCCGCCCGACCAGCCGCCTCGGCATTCTGTGGACACCACGGTGGCAGCGCTGCAACTAGTGATGGCCGGTGCAGGATATGCCACGATCCTTGAACGGTTCGCAAAAAACGCAATTCGGCAAGGCGCACCGATTGCGATTGCGGGTCCGGCGATTCCCTTTGCCCAGTCGCATTATCTGGTCAGCGCTCAACGGGCCGCGCAATCCACGGCAGCGGCCGGTTTGTTTTGCGCATGGTTGCAGGACCGGCTGGTGGCGGATGCCGCGGATTGACACAAGCTGGTCGCTTTTCTGTTCTATGGGGTTTCTACCCCTGTCTCGCGCTTGACAAGGCCCCTGCCCGTGCCGCATGTCGCTTGCGTTGGTGTCCATCCTAGGATGGATGAAAAGGGAATGCGTCAACGGCCATCCGTCAAACGCAGCCGCCCCCGCGACCGTGACCGGAGAGGGTGCCCATAGCCACTGGCCGAATTGGCCGGGAAGGCGGGACATCCGACAGAGGCCCGCCTCTGACATCCGCAAGCCGGGAGACCTGCCAGCACGCGAAGATGAAACCGGGCGGGGTGTTCCGGTGTCGGGTCCATGTTGCGACACGTGGCCCGCATGAAACCCCGTCCCCCGCAAGGAGGATTTGGGGGGATGAGAGACATGACCGAGACCGCACCTGTTGAGCTGCTGGTCTGTACCACGTGCCGCCGTGGCCTGCCTGTCGAGGACGACGCGCAACGGCCCGGCTCCCTGCTTCATAAAGCGCTGGAACAAGCGGAACTGCCCGAGGGCATCACGCTGAAAGCCGTGGAATGCCTGTCGAACTGTGATGAAGGTTGTTCCATCGTGCTGCGCGGCGGGCCGGATCGTTGGACCTTTGTCTATGAACACCTCAACGAAAACGACCATGTCGAAACCATTGTCGAAGGTGCCACCAAGTACCTCGCGACCGAGGACGGCCTGGTCAAATGGCGCGAACGCCCCGAACATTTCCGCAAAAACTGTGCGGCCCGCATTCCCCCGATTGGAGCCCTGAAATGAGCAATCTCGAAAAACTCCCCGTCACTGTGATCACCGGCTTTCTGGGCTCGGGCAAGACTACGCTGGTCAAACACCTGATGCAGAACCCGCAGGGCAAGCGTCTTGCCGTTGTGGTCAACGAGTTTGGCGATGTGGGCGTAGATGGCGATATCCTGAAATCCTGCGCCATCCCGGATTGCCCGGCGGAAAACATCATGGAACTGGCCAACGGCTGCATCTGCTGCACCGTAGCCGATGATTTCATTCCCACTATCGAGGCGCTGATGGCGCTGGAGCCGCGCCCCGATCACATCCTGATCGAAACGTCCGGTCTTGCTCTGCCCAAGCCGCTGCTGAAGGCCTTTGACTGGCCCGACATCCGCTCCAAAATCACCGTGGATGGCGTGATCGCTCTGGCAGATGCCGAGGCCGTCGCCGCCGGTCGTTTTGCCCCTAGTGTCGAGGCCGTTGATGCCCAGCGCCTGGCCGATGACTCGATCGATCACGAAACGCCCCTGTCCGAAGTGTTCGAGGACCAGATCTCCTGCGCCGACATCATCCTATTGACCAAGCCCGATCTGGCCGGTCCCGAGGGTGTGGCGAAGGCGAAAGAAATCATCGCCGCCGAGGCGCCTCGTCCCCTGCCCGTCGTCGAAGTGGCCGAAGGTGCCGTGGACGTGCGCGTGGTACTGGGTCTGGAAGCCGCCGCCGAGGATGACATGGACGCCCGCCCATCGCACCACGACGGTCATCACGACCACGAGCATGACGATTTCGAAAGCATCATCGTCGAGTTGCCGGAACAGACCGATCCGGCCCAACTGGTCGCCAATATCGAACGTCTGGCCAATGAGTTGAACATCCTGCGCGTCAAAGGCTATGCCGCCGTTCAGGGCAAGCCGATGCGTCTATTGGTTCAGGCCGTCGGTGCCCGTGTACGTCACCAGTACGACCGCCCCTGGGAACCCGGCGAGGATCGTCGCTCGCGTCTGGTGGTGATTGCCGAGCATGACGACATCAAAGAGGCCGCGATCCGCGATATCCTCGTGGGCATGACCGAGGCCGCCGAGTAAGCCATGCACGTCGTCTTCCGCGAAAGCCACGGGTTAGAAGAAACCGAGCCCCCGACCGATCTGGGCCAAAGCCCGGCGGATCTGGTTGTGCTGTCCTTTTCCGACAGCGACCTTGGTGCTTTCGCGGCGGGCTGGCATCGTGGTGGCGGTCCCGAGGGGCGGATGCCGACGATGCGGCTGGCCAACCTGACGGCGCTGAAACACCCTCTGTCTGTCGACACATATGTTGAACAGACTCTGGAGGGTGCAAAGGGCATCCTGATCCGCCTGATCGGCGGTGTTCCTTATTGGTCTTACGGCTTGCAGCAGGTTCTGGCGCTGGCGCAGGCCAAAGGCATCGCGCTGGCCGTTCTGCCTGCGGATGGGCGTGAGGACACGCGGCTGGATGATTACTCCACCCTACCGGTCTCGACCCTGCGCCGCTTGGCGCATCTGTGTGACACTGGCGGCGAGGTTGCAGCACAGGCTGCACTGGCGCAGATGGCGCTGGCGGCAGGTCTCTATGCCGGCCCGGTGATGGGTGCAAAGACCTTACCCGACTGCGGCGTCTGGTGCCCGGACCGCGGCGTGATCCCGGTGGATATAGCGTTCACAAGCGATGCGAGACGTATCCTCGTCACCTTCTACCGCGCCTATCTGACATCGGCCGACACTGCTCCGGTCGCCGCCCTGATCCGCAGCCTACGGGACCGGGGACTGGATGCGGTTGGCCTGTTCGCTCCTTCGTTGAAAGCGCCAGCCGCCGCTGAATGGCTGCGTGAACAGGTCGTTGTATCGGAGCCCTCAGCGATCATCAACGCCACCTCTTTCTCGGGCAAAGGCGCATCGGGCACTTCGCCCTTGGACGCGGCAAACGTGCCGGTGTTTCAGGTCGCCCTCGCCACCTCGCGCCGCAAAGCGTGGGCCGAGGCGGAACGGGGCCTGTCGCCTGCCGACCTTGCCATGCATGTGGTACTGCCCGAGGTGGACGGCCGGATTTCGGCCGGCATTGCCTCCTTCAAAGAACCCGGCAAGCGCGATCCGCATCTGGAATATTCCCGTTTCGCCCATCGTGCCGAGCCTGAGCGGATCGAAGCCATTGTCGACCGCGTCACCGGCTGGTTGAACCTGCACGACAAGCCCAAAGCGGATCAGGTTCCCGCACTGGTGCTGTCCACCTACCCCGGCAAGAACTGGCAGATGGCCCATGCGGTTGGCCTCGACGCGCTGGCTTCAGCCGAAGCAATGCTGTCCGACCTGCAAGGCGAAGGTTATGATACCGGACCGGCGGAGCCGATTGCCGAGACCTTGCTGGACGCACGTGTTTCGTGGTCGCTGGACGACTATCAAACCGCACTCGCGGACCTACCGGAACAACTACGCACCGACCTGCAAACAGTGTGGGGCAACCCCGAGAACGACCCGGCCTTCGCCAATGGTGCGTTCCACTTTACCGCTCTGCAGCGCGGCAAGGCGCTGGTCGCGCTGCAACCCGAACGCGGCACGCCCGAGTTGCGCGATGACGACTATCATGACCTCTCACGCACTCCACGCCACGGCTATGTGGCCTTCTATCTCTGGCTCCGCAAAGGATTGGGCGCGGATGCTCTGATCCATATCGGTGCGCATGGGACACTGGAATGGCTTCCCGGCAAATCGGTCGCCTTGTCCGCCGATTGCTGGCCCGAGGCGCTGATCCGCGATCTGCCGGTGATTTACCCCTTCATTGTCAACGACCCCGGCGAGGCCGCGCAGGCCAAGCGCCGAATCGGGGCCGTCACGCTGGGCCATATCCCGCCTCCGATGAAGGAAAGCGGCACGCCTGATCGGATGGTGCGACTGGAATCGCTGCTGGATGAGTTCTCGAACGCCGATGGCCTCGATCCCAAGCGCCGCGACCGGCTGCAGGAAGACATCCGCAACGAAGCACAGGCCATCGGGCTGGAAAACGACCTCGGCCTCGATCAGGCCACCTGCACCGCCGAGGCAATCACCCGCATCGACCGCTTTGTCTGCGATATCAAGGAAAGCCAATTCGGTGACGGTCTGCACATCTTTGGCCGTGTGCCCGAGGCGAACGGCAATTTCGACCCCGCGCCCTCGGCCCACGCAGAGCGCAACGCTCTGATTGACGCGCTGGCCGGCAAACGGATCGAGGCCGGGCCGTCGGGCTCTCCCTATCGGGGGCGGTCGGACGTGCTGCCCACCGGGCGGAACCTCTATACCACCGACCCGCGCTCGGTGCCGACCCGCGCCGCCTATGACCAAGGTGTGAAACTGGCCGAAGAACTGGTCCGGCGACACCTGCAGGAGGAAGGCGATTACCCCAAGGGCCTGATCGTCGATCTATGGGGCTCGGCCACCATGCGCACGGCGGGTGAGGAATTCGCCATGGCGCTACACCTGCTGGGCGTGAAACCGGTCTGGGACAAGGGGTCCGAGCGGGTCTCGGGCATCGAGGTGCTGCCGATCACCGACCTGAGCCGCCCGCGTCTAGACGTGACCTTGCGCGTCTCGGGTTTGTTCCGCGATGTGTTCCCGACGCTCTCGGCACTGTTCGGTCAGGCGGTAAGGGCGCTGTCAGAACGCGATGAAGCGTCGGACTGGAACCCCTATGCCGGTCAGGAACCCGCCGCTCGCGTCTATGGCCCGGCCCCCGGCAGCTATGGCCTGAACATGACGCACCTGTCCGAGACCTATACGGATGAGGCCCGAATACAGGCGGGCGAAGCGTGGCTGGAGGCCAGTTCCTTCGCGCTGGAAGGTGAGCATATAGCGCCGGACAAAGACGGCATTACAAAACGTGTCGCCAGCGCCGACAGTTTCGTGCACCTGCAGGACCTGACGGAAACCGACCTGCTATTGGCCAATGACTATGCCACGCATGAGGCCGGGTTTGCCGCCGCCAAGAAAATCACCGGCGGCACTGCGCAGCTCTACCATCTGGACAATACCAACCCGGAAAACCCACGCGCGCGGACCCTGCCCGAAGAAATCAGCCGCGTCGTCCACGCCCGTGCCGCCAATCCCGGCTGGATTTCGGGAATGCAACGTCACGGGTTCCGGGGCGCGGCCGAGATCGCGGCAACGCTGGATCACATGGCATCGTTCGCGCATCTGTCCAACACAGTCGCGCCGCATCTGTTCGAACTCTACCACGATTCCACGCTGGGCAATGCCGAGGTCGATGCCTTCCTGCAAGAGGCCAACCCGCAGGCACATCAGGCCATGAAAGACAGGTTCCTTGCGCTGCTGGAGGCAGGGCTTTGGAACACGCGCCGGAATTCTATCCGGGCCAACCTGGAGGACCTGGAATGAGCGCGCCAATCGTCCAAGGCTGGTGTCCCGGCGCCCATCGCCCGATGATGTCCGGTGACGGGCTGGTTGTACGGGTACGACCCCGGCTGGCCCGGTTGAGCGCCGCGCAGGCGCTTGGGCTATGCGAACTGGCGGAACGGTTCGGCAATGGCACCATTGACCTGACCAACCGCGCCAATCTGCAGCTGCGAGGGGTGAAAGAGCCCGACCATCAGCCGCTGCTTGCGGAGCTTGCAGCGCTGGACCTGCTGGATTCCGAACCTGGCATCGAAGTACGTCGCAATATCCTCGTGTCACCCTTGTATGACACAAGTGATCTGACCGCGCGACTGACCCAAGAACTGATCAACCGGCTGGCGGAACTGCCTGCCCTGCCCGCGAAATTCGGCTTTGCCATCGACACTGGCCCCGAGCGTCTGCTGGCTGGGGATTCGGCGGATATCCGAATTGAAACCGGTGCCGAGGGCCTGATCCTGCGCGCCGACGGCTGTGAAACCGGGTGCCGCGTGGCGGAATCTGAAGCCATCGACCAGTTGATCGCTCTGGCCGATTGGTTCGCTAAGAGTTTCACGCCCGAAACACGCCGCATGGCGCGGGTGGTTGCGGCGCTGGGCTTGCCGCAGGACTGGCAGGGTAGCGCACCAGCTGCCATCGGCGCGCCATTGCGACCCGGTGCCTGCGAACTCGGTGCACTTTATGGTGCGGCCTTCGGGCAACTGCCAGCAAGGCGTCTGTTCGACCTGATCGAAGACACCGGCGCGTCGGCTCTGCGGGTCACCCCGTGGCGGCTGATCCTGCTTGAAGGCGGGGCGGCGATACCCGCTTCCGCCTTTGTCACCGATGGTACCGACCCGCTGATGACCACCGACGCCTGCCCCGGCGCGCCGTTCTGCCCGCAGGCGCAAGCGGAAACACGCGACATTGCTCGCGCGCTCGCTCCGCGCGTCTCGGGCAGCCTGCACGTCTCGGGCTGCGCCAAGGGCTGCGCTCGGATGGGAACCGCAGATATCACTTTAGTCGGTGACAATGGACGATTTGATCTTGTCAAACAGGGCCGCGCGGGGGATGAGCCCAGCCAGCGCGGGCTGAGCACCGAAACACTCAAGACCATGGACTTCACCTGATGCCATATGAATACGAAACCAACGGCGCGGCGATCTATAAGGAAAGCTTCGCCACCATCCGGTCCGAGGCCGACTTGGCCCGTTTCGACGCCGACGAAGAGCAGGTCGCCGTTCGCATGATCCACGCCGCCGGGATGGTCGGGCTGGAAGAGTTCGTACATTTCTCGCCGGGTTTTGTCTCGACCGCTCGCATCGCATTGGAAAACGGCGCGCCTATACTGTGTGACGCGCGCATGGTCAGCGAAGGGGTGACCCGCTTTCGCCTGCCCGCCGATAACGAGGTGATCTGCACGCTGCATGACGAGCGTGTACGCCCATTGGCCGCCGAGATGAGCAACACCCGCTCCGCCGCCGCTCTGGAGTTGTGGCGCCCGCATCTGGAGGGTGCTCTGGTCGCCATTGGTAACGCGCCCACCGCACTTTTCCATTTGCTGAACATGCTGGAAGACCCCGAATGCCCACGCCCCGCCGCCATCATCGGCTGCCCTGTGGGCTTTGTCGGCGCGGTTGAGTCCAAAGACGCCCTGTGGGAAGCGCAACCCGTGCCGTCCTGCATCGTCAAAGGCCGACTGGGCGGCAGCGCCATCACCGTGGCCGCCGTCAACGCCATCGCGAGCCGCGCCGAATGAGCGCGGGTAAGATATACGGTGTGGGCCTTGGCCCCGGTGACCCGGATTTGATGAGTGTCCGGGCCGACCGCCTGCTGCGCAATGCCCGCCACGTCGCCTTTTTTCGCAAACCGGGCCGCAGCGGTCAGGCGCGCAAGATTGTCAACGGAATGATTCCCGAAGGTGCGGTAGAATTCCCGATGGAATACCCGGTCACCACGGAAATCCCCGTGACCGACCCACGCTATAACGAACTGCTTTCGGCCTTTTACAAAAACTGCGCCGCGCATCTGAAATCCCTGTCAGATCAGGGTGAGGAAGTCGTGGTTCTTTGCGAGGGTGATCCGTTCTTCTATGGTTCTTTCATGCATCTTTACAGCCGCTTGCGAGACGAGGCTGATGTCGAAGTCGTGCCTGCTATCACCGGCATGTCCGGCGCATGGACAGCGACCGGCGACCCGATCACCTGGGGCGACGACGTACTGACCATACTGGTCGGCACCCTGCCCGAGGAAGATCTGGCGCAGCGCATGGCGCAGACAGACGCTCTGGTCGTGATGAAGATCGGGCGCAATATCGACAAAGTGAAACGAGCGCTGAAGACGGCTGGTCTATATGATCGCGCGTGGATCGTGGAATTTGCCCAGATGCCGAACCAGACGGTGACGAAACTGTCTGAGGCCTGTGACAAGGTCACCCCCTATTTCTCGATCATCATCGTGCATGGTCAGGGGCGGCGGCCATGAGCGGATGGGTCAAGATCGCGGGCCTTGGGCCGGGTAACGAAGATTTGGTGACACCCGAAGTGTCAACCGCGCTGGCCGAGGCCACAGATATCGTTGGCTATATCCCCTACGTCGCACGCGTGGCCGAGCGGCCCGGCCTGACGCTGCACGCCAGCGACAATCGGGTCGAGATTGACCGCTCGCAGCACGCGCTGCAGATGGCTGCCGAGGGAAAACGCGTGGTCGTCGTCTCCTCGGGCGATCCCGGCGTGTTTGCGATGGCGGCCGCGGTGTTCGAAGCGTTGGAGAACGGTCCCGCCGAATGGCGCGACATCCCCATCGACGTTCTGCCCGGGATCACCGCGATGCTGGCCGCCTCCGCCCGTGCTGGCGCTCCGTTAGGGCATGATTTCTGCACTATTAACCTTAGCGACAACCTGAAACCGTGGTCCCTGATCGAGAAGCGCCTGCGCCTTGCCGCGCAAGGGGATTTTGCGATGGCGTTCTACAATCCGCGCTCGAAATCCCGCCCCGAAGGCTTTGTGAAGACGCTCGAAATTCTACGCGAGGAATGCGAGCCCGAGCGTCTTATCCTGTTCGCCCGCGCCGTATCCCGCACCGACGAAACCATCCGGGTTTCGACCCTTGCCGAGGCGACGCCGGATATGGCCGACATGCAGACGGTGGTCATTGTCGGCTCCTCGCTGACGCGTGTGATAGAACGGAACGGCCCCCCGATCGTCTATACCCCGAGGTTCACACCGGAATGAACCAGCCAGTCCAGAACATGAGCGACATTCGACAATTCGGTCCGCAGCGGCAAGGCCGGGCGATCGATCATCAGCACCGGCACGCCCAGCGCCCGCGCGGCGTCCAGTTTGGCACGCGCGCCGGTGCCGCCCGCGTTCTTGGACACTACCAACTCTATGCCATGCTGTTGCATCAGCGCCCGATCATCCTCAACTGTGAACGGCCCGCGCGCGACAACTACGTTGCAGTTCGGCAGAGGCCGCTCGTCCGGTTCATCAACCAACCGCAGCAGATAGTGGTGGTGGGGCTGGGCGGCGAAATCCTCAAGATGCATCCGACCGACGGCCAGAAAAATGTGCTGCGGCTTGCCGGACAGCGCTGCGACCGCGTCGTCGATATCCGCGACGTGGTGCCACCGGTCGCCTTCCTGCGCTTCCCATGCCGGGCGGGTCAGCGCGGCCAGAGGCACTCCGGTCTCATGACACGCCGCGACAGCGTTGGCGCTCATCTGTGCGGCAAAGGGATGCGTGGCGTCGATCACATGGGTGACCGTGTTGTTCCGCAGATAGCTTGCCAGACCGTCGGAGCCGCCAAATCCGCCTACACGCACCGGCAAAGGTTGCGGGCGCGGTTTTTCAACGCGCCCAGCGTAGGAATAGGTGGCCGGAAGCCCCTGTTCAGCCACAGACTTTGCAAGTGTGTTGGCCTCGGTCGTGCCACCAAGAATCAGGAGATGTGTCATGCATGAAACTCCGTGGCTGACCGTTCTGGGCTTGGGCGAAGATGGACTGGATGGCCTGCCGCCCGCAAGTCGTCAAGTGCTGGAACGCGCCGAAATCATTATAGGCCCGCCACGCCATCTGTCGCTGGTTCCCGAAACCTCGGCGCAACGGATCGAATGGCCTGTACCGTTCGCAGATGGTCTGCCGATCCTGACCAAATTCCGGGGGCGGCCAACCGTTGTTCTGGCCTCTGGAGATCCGTTCTGGTTCGGCGCAGGCTCGGTCATCGCGCGTAATTTCGAGGCCGGGGAATGGGCAGCTCTACCCGGCCAATCAACCTTTTCTCTGGCAGCTGCACGACTGGGCTGGCCGTTGGAAAGCACGCTGACCTTTGGCCTGCACGCGGCCCCGCTGACCCGGCTTCGGCCGCATCTGTCCTCCGGCCTGCGCGCCATCCTGTTGCTACGCAACGGCGCCGCAGTGGCGGAGCTGGCAACCTATCTGACCGAGACCGGATTTGCAGACAGCGCCCTGCACGTGATGGAAGCTCTCGGCGGTCCCCGCGAACGCGCGCGGACCGTGTCGCTGACCGAGGCTCTGCTCGGTAGCTTTGACCACCCTGTCTGCGTCGGGCTTGAGGTCGCGGGCGCAGGGCGCGCTTTCCCGAAGGCCTCGGGCAAACCCGATGAGATTTTCGAAACCGATGGCCAGATCACCAAACGCCCGGTCCGCGCGCTGACGCTGTCGGCACTGGCACCGCAGCGGGACGAGCATCTGTGGGATATCGGCGGCGGCACCGGTTCGATCAGCATTGAATGGCTGATGTGCGACCCGACTCTGACAGCCACCACGATTGAACCCCGCGCAGATCGCGCAGAACGTATCCGGCGCAATGCCGATGCACTGGGACAGGATCGCCTGAATGTGGTGCACGGTACCGCACCGGATGCCTTGATCGAGCTTACCCTGCCCGATGTCGTCTTCATCGGCGGCGGGTTGAGCGCCGAATTGTTGCAGTGGATACATGATGCCCTCCCTGCGGGTACCCGGCTGGTCGCCAATGCGGTGACACTGGAAAGCGAGGCGTTGCTGGCGCAATGGCACGAGAAACTGGGCGGTGAACTGTTGCGGATCGAGTTGGCGCAGGCCTCGGCCCTTGGCCCCCGGCGCGGCTGGAAATCCGCTTACCCGGTGGTGCAGTGGAGCGTCACCCTATGATTGTAGCGGGTTTGGGATTTTCTTCGGCGGCCACTTTGGACAGCCTGCGCGCAGCCTTCGACCGGGCCCGCGTCGATTGGCAGGTCGAAGCACTCGCCACAGTCATCGACAAAGAAGGTCACGCCGCGCTGACGGAATTCGCGGCATCCACAGGCCTGCCGCTGTATTTCATCGCGCCCGCCGATCTGGCCGGACAGCGCACCTTCACCTGCTCGAACCGCAGCCGCGCCAGCTATGGCACTGGCAGCGTGGCCGAAGCATCCGCCCTTGCTGCCGCCGGCCCCGGTGCGCGGCTAACCTCACCCAGACACATTTCGGACGACCGGCTTGCCATCTGCGCCGTCGCCATCGGAGGACAAACATGACAGTTCATTTCATCGGCGCGGGACCGGGCGCTGCCGACCTGCTGACACTGCGTGGGCGCGATATCATCGCCTCGTGCCCAGTGTGCCTTTATGCCGGATCGCTGGTGCCCGAGGAAATCCTGGACCACTGCCCCGAGGGGGCAAAGATAATCAACACCGCGCCGATGGACCTGGATCAGATCATGGCCGAGATCGAGGCGGCCCATAAAGCCGGACAGGATGTGGCGCGACTGCATTCCGGCGACCTGTCGGTCTGGTCGGCAATGGGAGAACAAATCCGCCGCCTGAAAGAGATGGGCATCCCGGTCAGCGTAACGCCGGGCGTGCCGTCATTCGCGGCTGCCGCGGCCTCGCTGGGAACCGAGTTGACCCTGCCCGGGCTGGCGCAATCGGTGGTTCTGACCCGGACGCCCGGACGAGCGTCTTCAATGCCCGAGGGCGAGACGCTGGAAAACTTCGCCCGTACCGGGGCGACGCTGGCCATTCACCTGTCGATCGGCAATCTGGACAAGGTGATCGCCGACCTGACCCCGGCCTATGGCGCGGATTGCCCGGTCGCTGTCGTGTACCGCGCCAGCTGGCCGGATGAGCGGATCATCCGTGCTACTCTGGCCACTTTGAAAGGTTCGCTGGACGAAAGCATTTCGCGCACCGCCCTGATCATGGTTGGCCCCGCGCTGGCCGGTGAAGGTTTCGACGAAAGCTGCTTGTATTCAAAGGATTACGATCGCCGCTATCGTCCGCAAAGCGCTGACAGCCCGTGGTCGAGCTGGAGCCACGGTGATGACTAACCCTCCGGGTCTTCTGATTTCCGCGCCGTCTTCGGGCACAGGCAAAACCACCGTCATGCTGGGCCTGCTGCGTGCGTTAGCCGAAGACGGGCTGGCCGTTCAGCCGTTCAAGAGCGGACCTGATTATATTGACCCGGCCTTCCACCACGCGGCAGCGGGGCGGGCCTCGTTCAACCTCGACAGTTGGGCGATGGGGGACCCGCTGCTAGGCGCCATTTCGGCGCAGGCCGAAGGGGCTGATATCGTGGTCGCCGAAGGCTCGATGGGTCTGTTCGACGGCGTCGCCAAGCCCGGAGAGCTGGGCCACGGGTCCAGCGCCGAAACTGCGCTGCAGATGGGATGGCCTGTAGTACTGGTGCTGGATGTTGGTGGTCAGGCGCAATCGGCAGCCGCCACCGCGCTGGGGTTTCGGATGTATAACCCGGATCTGCCGTTTGCGGGCGTGATCCTGAACCGCTGCGCCAGCCCTCGGCACGAGCGGCTGACGCGCTTGGGAATGGAGCGTGCAGGTCTGCCGGTTCTGGGCGTATTGCCCCGTCGCGGAGACCTGACCCTGCCCGAACGGCATCTGGGCCTGATCCAGGCGGTCGAGCATCCCGATCTGGAAAGTGCGATTGCCGGTTATGCAGCGTTTCTGCGCGAACATGTGGATCTGGAGGCGATCAAGGCGGCGGCTTCCTCAGGCCCAATGGAGCCATCGTCAGCCGCGCTGCCGCGTCCTCCGGCGCAACGGATCGCGCTGGCCCGGGATTCCGCGTTTTCCTTTACCTATCCGCATTTGCTGGAAGGCTGGCGCGCGGCAGGGGCCGAGATTCTGCCGTTTTCGCCGTTGGCGAATGAGGCCCCTGCACAGGATGCTGATCTGGTCTGGCTGCCCGGTGGATACCCCGAATTGCACGCCGGGACGCTGGCCGCGGCGGAGACCTTCCTGACCGGGCTGCGCAAGCACGCCGAAACCAAGCCCGTCCACGGGGAATGCGGCGGGTACATGGCGCTGGGTCAGGCACTGATCGACAAGGAAGGTGTTCAACACCAGATGGCCGGTCTGCTGGGACTGGTGACCTCGTATGAGAAGCGCAAGTTCAACCTTGGTTATCGCAAGGCGGAACTTTTGGCACCGATGCCCGGCTTTACGTCCGGAGCGGCTCTGCGTGGGCATGAGTTCCATTACTCGTCGATTGTCCAGCAACCGGATGCGCCGCTGGCACGGGTCTTTGATGCTGAGGGGGCCGAGGGTCCGCAGACCGGTTCGGTCCGCGGCAACGTCACCGGCACATTCTTTCACCTGATTGCGGAGGCCACGGCATGAACGGCTTCGTTTCCTTTATCGGATCCGGCCCCGGCGACCCGGAACTTCTGACGCTGAAAGCGGTCGACCGGATGCAGAAGGCCAACGCGGTGCTGTTTGACGACCTGAGCAGCGGTCCGATTCTGAGCCATGCGCACGAGGACGCTGATTTGGTTGGTGTTGGCAAACGCGCCGGGCGGCCCTCGCCAAAGCAGGATCATGTCAGTCGCCTGCTGGTGGATTATGCCAAGACCGGTGCCCGCGTGGTGCGGTTGAAATCAGGCGATGGCGGGTTGTTCGGACGGCTCGAGGAAGAACTGGTCGCCCTGCGGGAAGCCGGAATTGAATACGAGATCATCCCCGGCATTCCCTCGGCCGTGGCTGCTGCGGCGGCAGCCGGTATTCCGCTGACGCGGCGTCTGACCGCCCGTCGGGTGCAATTCGTCACCGGCCATGACGTCAGCGGCCAACTGCCCGAAGACCTGAACCTGCCCGCGCTGGCCGATCCGGATGCGACAACCGTGGTGTTCATGGGCAAGCGGACCTTTCCCTTGCTGGTCAAAACACTCCACGATCACGGACTGCCGCTGGACACACCTGCCTTGATGGCCGAGTCGGTCTCGACACCAGACCAGAAATTGCAGCGGGCGACCATCGGCGCGTTGTCGGAACAACTGACATACGAGATCGGCACCGCCCCGGCGCTGATCCTTTATGGGCCACTGGCAGAGCTTGACGATGTATGACCTGACCCTGATTGGCATCGGCACCGGCAACCCGGATCACGTGACCTTTCAGGGCGCGCAGGCCATCCGCGATGCAGACCTGATCCTGATCCCTCGCAAGGGTGATGACAAGGCCGATCTGGCCGGGTTACGCGAAGATATCATCGCAGCCGTGACTGACACGCCACCTCAGATCGCTTATTTCGACATCCCCAAACGTCGCTCGGACGACGGCTACCTGCGCGGCGTGGACGAATGGCATGACGCGATTGCCCTGCGCTGGCATGAGGCGATCTCAGTACACCCAGAGGCGAAACACGTGGCCTTGCTGATCTGGGGCGACCCGTCGCTCTATGACAGTTCGCTGCGGATCGCTTCACGGCTGGACACACAGCCGGAGACGCGAGTGATACCGGGCATTACGGCGCTGCAAGCGTTGACGGCCGCCCATGCGATTCCGATCAACGACCTTGGTGCGCCGTATATTGTTACCACGGGCCGGCGCATCCGGGACGAAGGTTGGCCTGTAAATGCCTCGAAAGTAGCGGTTATGCTGGACGGCGAATGCTCGTTCCAAAGCCTTGAGATGCAGGACTATGACATCTGGTGGGGCGCCTATGTGGGTATGAAAGAGGAACTGCTTATCAAGGGGCCTTTAGCCGACGTGGCGCAACAGATTCTGGAAACCCGCGCTCGCGCACGGGCTGACCATGGCTGGATCATGGATATCTATCTGCTGCAAGAACGCACGGGATTGTGAGTGCGCCGCCCCGTGTTCTCTGTCATCAATAGAGCCAATCATGGAGCTGGAGGTATCACGAATGCGCGCTCTTTGGGCTTCGCTTTGCTGTCTGGTCATGCCTGCCTGGGCCGAAGAACCCCTATCCGGCTGGGCAGTTTACCCGACTGACAAGAGTTATGAGGAACTCGTGGCCGACACAAAGGCTGCGGTGAAAGAAAACGGGCTGATCGTGGTCACTCAGGCCGGACCGACCAAAGCCGCGGCCGCGCGCGGCATCGTCATTCCCGGCAATCTGGTGATCGGGGCCTTCAACAACGACTACGCGGTACGTGTTCTGGAGACCTCGGTCCAGGCGATGATCGAGGCCCCAATCCGGTTCTACGTCACCGAAAACGAGGATGGTACCGCCACCCTATCCTACAAAACGCCCAGCTTTGTGTTTGCGCCCTATGTCTACGAGGGGGGCGAGCCCCTGAGCGACATTGCCGCCGAGCTGGATACAAAGTTTCAGGCAGTGGCGGGAGCCGCAGTCAAATAGTCACACTGACGTGAACCTGCTTGCGTCCGGGCGCGTCCTCCGCAATCTCCTGTGAAACACGTTTTTCGGAGCTTTCCTGATGCAGGACCTATCCCCCCGCGCAGCGGACCTATTGGCCCAACGTCTTTTCGAGGCCGGGTGCCGCCACGCCTTTGGTATGCCCGGTGGAGAAGTTCTGACGCTGGTGGATGCGCTGGAGCAGGCGGGGATCACTTTTCACCTGGCCAAGCATGAAAACGCCGCCGGGTTCATGGCTGAGGCCGTGCATCACCGCGACGGCGCGCCTGCGATTCTGGTGGCCACCCTCGGCCCCGGCGCGATGAACGGGATCAACGTGGTAGCCAACGCGCTGCAGGACCGGGTGCCGATGATCGTTCTGACCGGCTGTGTCGATGCGGATGAGGCGCTGACCTATACGCATCAGGTCATGGATCATGCGCAGGTCTACCGTTCTATCACCAAGGGGACATTCACCCTGACCGCGCAAGGCGCGGACATCGTGGCTGACAAGGCCGTGTCATTGGCTAACCAACCACGCCCCGGCCCGGTTCATATCGACGTGCCGATCTCGGTCGCGGATACGCGCGTATCCGGGGTGAAGCGCCGTCGCCTCACCAAACCCGCCGCCGTCGCGCCCGAGGGGAATTGCGTCGAAAAGGCCCGCCGCTGGGTCGCCAACGCTGAGCGGCCCATCGCCATCGTCGGCCTGGACGTGCTCTATGACGCCTCACGCAACGTGGTACAGGCGTTTCTGGAGCATTTCAGTATTCCCTTCGTGACTACCTACAAGGCCAAGGGTGTGATCCCCGAGGACCATCCTCTCTGCCTCGGCGGCGCGGGCCTGTCACCGCTGGCCGACAAACAACTGGTGCCGCTGGTTGAACAGTCCGATCTGGTGCTGTGTCTTGGCTATGACCCCATCGAAATGCGCCCCGGCTGGCGCGAAATCTGGGACCCCGAGGAAAAGCGGGTCATCGACATCTCTGCCGTGGTCAATGATCACTATATGCATCAGGCGGGACTGAATCTGGTGGCCCATACCGGTGCCACGCTGGAGGCCATCGCAAAAGGCAACTCTGCCCGCGCGACATGGCCGGGTGGTGAGCCCGCGCTGGTCAAGGCCGCGCTGGCGCAGGCCTTCCCAACCGATGACGATTGGGGCCCAGCGGCGGTGATCGCCGAAACCCGCGCCGTTCTGCCTGCCGAGACGCTGGCGACCGCTGACAGTGGCGCGCATCGCATTCTGCTGAGCCAGATGTGGGACTGCCACGAAGAACGCGGGCTGATCCAGTCCTCGGCTCTGTGCACCATGGGCTGCGCCGTGCCGATGGCCATTGGCCTGAAACTGGCCGAACCGGACCGTCCGGTGATCAGCTTCTCGGGCGACGCCGGATTCCTGATGGTAGCCGGAGAGCTGTCGACCGCCGCCGAAATGGGCGGCAACCCGATCTTTCTGGTCTTCGTCGATGCCAGCCTTGCGCTGATCGAATTGAAACAGCGGCAGCGGCAGATGGGCAACATGGGCGTCGATTTCGACCGCCACGATTTTGCCGCCATGGGCCGGGCCTTTGGTGGCAACGGCCATACCGTCAGCAATCGGGAAGAACTGCGCGCAGCGTTAAACGCGGCCGTCAAGGCCGACGCATTCACCGTGATCGCCGCCGAGATTGACCGTGGAGGGTATGATGGCCGTATCTGAGGGACCGCTGAAGGGCGTTAAAGTACTGGATCTTTCCCGCATTCTGGCCGGGCCGACCTGCACGCAACTGCTGGGCGATCTGGGCGCCAGCGTCATCAAGATCGAAAACCCGGCAACAGGTGGTGACGACACGCGGCAATGGGGTCCTCCGTACGTTGAGGATGCAGACGGCAACCGCTCGGACCTGAGCGCCTATTTCATGTCGACCAACCGCAACAAAAAGTCCGTTGCGATCGACATCACCACAGCTGAGGGTCAGGCACAGATCAAACGGCTGGCCTCGCACGCGGATATCCTGATCGAGAATTTCAAACCCGGCGGGCTTGCAAAATACGGGCTGGACTATGCGGGCCTGTCGGAAGAGTTTCCCAGCCTCGTCTATTGTTCGATCTCGGGCTATGGCCAGACCGGGCCGAACGCATCCAAACCCGGCTATGACCTGATGGCGCAGGGCTATGGCGGGATCATGTCACTGACCGGTGACCCCGAAGGCGCGCCGATGAAGGTGGGCGTGGGCATCTCCGACGTGATGTGCGGAATGTACGCAACTGTCGGTATTCTGGCCGCGCTGCGCCACCGCGATCAGACCGGTGAAGGCCAGCAGGTAGACTTAGCACTGGTCGATACACAGGTTTCCTGGCTGATCAATGAGGGCGTGAACTATCTGACTTCGGGTGATGTGCCACAACGGCGCGGCAATGGGCATCCCAATATCGTGCCATACGACGTCTATGATACCGCGGATGGTCACGTCATTCTGGCGGTCGGGAACGATGGCCAGTTCCGTCGCTTTTGCGAGTTCATCGACCACCCGGAACTGGCGGAAGACCCGCGCTTTGCCACCAATCCGGCGCGGCTGGAAAACCGTGACGCCCTGAATTCGGTGCTGCGCCCGGCGGTGCAGAGCCACGACACCGCCACCGTCATTGCCGAGCTTGAAACGCGCAAAGTGCCCGTTGGCCCGGTGCAGACGCTGGATCAGGTATTCGCCACAAAACAGGTCGCTGCGCGGGAGATGCAGATCGCCATGCAGGCCGCCCCGGGCGAGGTGAAATTGATCGGGAACCCGCTGAAACTGTCCCGAACGCCCGTAACATATCGCAGTGCTCCGCCCGTGTTTGGGGCTGACACTCAGGCCGTACTGAACGCCAAAAATCCATTCGAAGATTGAAACACAGCGCCCATTTCGGCGGCATGTTGCTGAAACATGCCGTTGAATCGGCGGTTTTTTTCACGTTTTCCACACACGGCATTTCACCAATTCGAGAGCAGCAGCGATACTGATACGACGCCGCCGAAGTCTCTGCTACATCGAATATGTAGAAATTTACAATTGGATCGGATCACACGCATGAAACAAGATGTTTTCGGACAGATGAACACCCTGAGCCAGCCCGCAAGCGTCGAGGCGTGGAATGGTGTTCTGCTTGGTTTCATGGCGCATTCGGCCAGCACGCCGCTACATCTGGGCAAAGTGCTTGAACTTGAGCCCGACTTTGCCTTGGGTCACGCGATCAAAGGTCTGTTCATGGTTTTGCTGGGTCGGCGTGAGATGACGGCGGTCGCGGTTGAGGCTCTGGCAGCTGCGAATGCGGCGGTGGAACGACAGCCAGTCTCCGCGCGCGAGCGGTTGTATATCGAGGCGCTGGGTCTGTATCTGGCCGACCTGCCCTCTCAGGCCGTAAAGAAGTTCGAAGAGATTCTGCGCGCCGCTCCTCAGGATACGCTGGCGATGAAGCTCAGCCACGCAACGCGGTTTGTTCTGGGCGATTCGGCCGGAATGCGCCGTTCGATTGAACGGGTATTGCCCGCCTATGAACCTGACCATGCCGGACGTGGATACCTGCTGGGCTGTCATTCCTTCGCGCTGGAAGAAACGGGCGCCTATGAAAAGGCCGAGATCGCGGGACGTCAGGCGCTGTGGATGGTATCCGACGACGCCTGGGGGTTGCACGCGGTGGCCCATGTGCATGAAATGACCGGTAACGCGCAGCTGGGTCTGGATTGGCTGGCCGGTCGCGAGGATGCGTGGACCCACTGCAACAACTTCCGCTATCACGTCTGGTGGCATAAGGCGCTGATGCATCTGGATCTGGGGCAGGTCGATCAGGTGATGGAGCTTTATGACAACTATATCCGTCAGGACAAAACCGACGATTACCGCGATATTTCCAACGCAACATCGTTGCTGTCGCGGATGGAACTAGAGGGTATCGATGTCGGCAACCGCTGGGAAGAGCTGGCCGACCTGAGCGCTGCCCGGACCGAAGATGGCTGCCTGATCTTTGCCGATTTGCACTATCTTCTGGCGCTGACCGGCGACAAACGTACCGACGCGACCAACAAGATGTTGCAACGCATCCAGAAGGACGCGCAGCGCAATCAGGGGGATACTCCGATCCGCATGTCCGATCCGGGCATTGCAGCCGCTAAGGGGCTCGAAGCCTTCGGCGATGGTCTCTACGGTGCGGCATTCGACTTTTTATCGAGTGCCCGAAATGGTATGCAACTGGCAGGTGGAAGTCACGCCCAACGTGATGTATTCGAGCGCATCACAATTGATTCTGGCCTGCGCGCGGGCCGTCTGGATGCTGTCGAGCACATTCTGGACGATCGCCGCGCCAAACGCGCCGGAGGCGAGGATAATTATGCACTGGCGCGCCGCGCATTGATTGACGCGGCGCGCGACAACGGAGACGCACAAAGCGTCCCGGCTGAATAACAAAACAAAAAAACCAAGAAGGACAGAATACGTATGGCGACAGCTTCGCCCGCTTCTGATTTTGCGCCTGTGGTGGCCTCGACGGCTGCCCCTGCGCGCACGCGCGACCCGCGGCTGGATTTCTATCGCGGCATAGCGATGTTCATCATCCTGATCGCACATATCCCCAATGACCCATGGGCCAACTGGATTCCAGCCCGGTTTGGGTTCTCGGACGCGACTGAAATTTTCGTGTTCTGTTCGGGCATGGCTTCGGCCATTGCTTTCGGCGGGGCGTTCCTGCGCAAAGGCTGGTGGATGGGCACCGCCCGCGTCGCCTTCCGCATCTGGCAGGTTTACTGGGCGCATATCGCGCTGTTCTTCTTTGTCGCCATGACCATGGCAGCGCTGGATCAGAGCGGGCTGTTCGAGAAGAATTATATCTCGTCGCTGAACCTGCAGCATTTCTTCAACGACCCGGCGCCGCAGATCGTCGGGATGTTCACCCTGACCTATGTGCCGAACTATTTCGACATCCTGCCGATGTATCTGGTGGTTCTGGCGATGATGCCGCTGGTCATGGGCCTGTCTCGGATCGGGTTCTGGGCGGTTGCCTTGGCCTCGGTCACGCTGTGGCTGGTTGCCCAGACCGACGTTTTAGACCTGCCGGCCGAGCCGTGGTCGGACCGTCAGTGGTTCTTCAACCCCTTCGGTTGGCAGTTGTTGTTCTTCACCGGCTTTGCCTTCATGCGCGGCTGGATTCCCGCACCGCCGGTGTCCAAGACCCTGATCTGGGCGGCGGCGCTCTTTCTGATCTTCTCGATGCCATTTGGCTCGTGGAAAGTGTTTAGCTGGATCAATGCTGCAGCCCCCGATCTGGCTGACGAAATCCGTAAGGTCTGGCCGGTCACCAAGGAGTTACGCGACAAGACAGACTTTGGCCTGTTCCGGTACCTGCACTTCCTGTCGCTGGCCTATCTGGGCTGGGTCATCGCAGGCGAGCACGGCCACCGCCTGATCGCCACCGGGCACGGAGCCGCTGCCAAAGTATGGCAATTCCTGCTGACCGTGATCACCAAGGTCGGGCAACAATCGCTGGCAGTGTTCGTATTTTCCATGGCAGCAGCACGACTTATCGGCGTCGGACTGGACCTGAGTGGGCGGGATGTTGCCAGTGTGTTCGTCGCTAACACAATAGGCTTTGCTTTGATCATCGGTGTGGCTTACATCGCCGCTTGGTTCAAGTCTCAACCTTGGAAAACAAAGACATGAATTTTACGCGTCGCGCATTTCTGGCCTCGACTTCGGCGCTTGCGTTTGCGCCGGCCACCTTTGCCACAGGAGGTGAGACTCCGTTCGATCGCAACGACGTAATCGCCATGGCCCGGGAACTGGCCAGCCAGCCTTACGCCGAACGCGAGATGGTGCCGCAGGAATGGCAGAACCTGACATACCAGCAATACCGCTCGATCCGGTTCCGTCTGGACCGTGCGCTTTGGTTTGAGACCGAAACACCCTTCAACGTCGATTTCTTCACCCCCGGCCTGTATTTCCCGCGCACGGTGAAGGTGATGACGGTCGAAAACGGGATGGCCGCGCCTGTCGCCTTTGATCTGAGCATGTTCGACAAGTCCGAGGACGTGCCGGAACTTCCGATCGACGAGACGCTGGGTTTTTCCGGCCTGCGCCTGCGCACTGAAATGCACCGCCCCGGCAAGACCGACGAGTTCTGCGTCTGGCAGGGTGCCAGCTATTTCCGCGCGATTGGACTGCACGAGGTTTATGGCCTGTCGGCCCGCGGTCTGGCGTTGAAAACCGGTGACCCGGATGGCGAGGAATTCCCCGAATTCATCCGCTTCTGGCTGGAGCGCCCCAAGCCCGGTCAGCGCGGCATGGTCGTCCATGCGCTGATGGACAGCCCCAGCGTGACCGGTGCCTATCGGTTCAACGTCACCGCTGGTGCGGATTGCGTGATGGATATCGAGGCCACTCTGTTCCCACGCGAAGAGCTGACCCATGTCGGCATCGCACCCGGAACGTCGATGTTCCTGTTCGATCAGACCAACCACAGCCGGTTCGACGATTTCCGCCCTGCTGTCCATGACAGCGACGGCCTGCTGATCCGCAACGGAGCCGGTGAGGTGCTGTGGCGCCCGCTGGCCAACCCCACGCGCCTGCAGTTTTCGTCCTTTGTCGACATGAACCCGCGCGGGTTTGGCTTGTTGCAGCGCAAGCGTGAGTTTTCGGACTATGCAGATCTTGAGGCGAATTACCACAAACGACCCGGCCTTTGGGTCGAACCCAATGGCGATTGGGGCAAAGGTGCTGTCACGTTGGTCGAAATTCCGGCCGATCAGGAAATATATGACAACATCGTAGCCTATTGGCGCCCGATGGAACCCTATGCAGCAGGCACTCAGGTCGATCTTTCCTATCGACTGGTCTGGGGCGAAGAACCGCAGCGCACGCCGATGCCGCGCGTAATCAATACTGCGATGGGTGAAAACACCTTTGGCGAAGGGCGTCTGGCCGTCATCGACTTTGAGGAAAGCGAGCTGTTCGACGATCCCGAGGCGATGACGATCTTTGTCGACTCGCCCCATGCCGCAACCTCCGAGGGCGTGCTGCAACGCAACCCCGATACCGGTGGCCTGCGGCTGGCGTTTTCGTTTCAGCCGGGCGACCGCAACCACGTGGAACTGCGCGCGCAGTTGCTGAAAGACAAACAGCCGGCCTCTGAGGTCTGGCTTTATCGCTGGACCGCATGACCCAGGATTTGCACATCATGCCCCCGGAGGCGCCTTTGGCCATGCCCGCGCAGGATTTCAGCGCGGACTTCCGGGATGCGCAGGTACCCGAGGGCCAGCGGCCCTCGGCCGGGTTCTGGCGCGCGTTGGCGTTTTCTCCGGCGATGGCGGCCACGCTGGGCCTACTGTGGGTCATGAGCGATTGGTTCGGGGCTGAAGGGATCAATCTGATCGAAGGCGTCTTGCTGGCGCTGATCTCGTTCAACTTTTTTTGGATTTCCTTTACGGTCTGCACAGTGCTTCTGGGCATGGTGTCCCTGTCGCGACAGGAACCGCCGAAACGCGAGACCCGACCGCAGCCGCTGCGTGTGGCGCTTCTGACGCCCGTCTACAACGAAGTGCCGTGGAACGTGCTTGGCAACGCCCGCACGATGTTGGAGGATCTGCGCGCGCGGGGGGGGCAGCACCATTACGCGATGTTCATCCTGTCCGACACCCGCGATCCCGAGATCGCGGCGCAGGAGCAGGACAGTGTCGAAGCGCTGCGCACCACCCTCGCCCCCGGTCTGGAGCTCTACTACCGGCGTCGTGAAGAAAACACCGACCGCAAGGTCGGCAACATCGCCGATTGGGTCAGCCGCTGGGGTGCCGATTGGGATGCGATGTTAGTGCTGGATGCCGACAGCCTGATGACCGGGCGCGCCATCCTGCGGCTGACGGACTCGCTGGCGCGTGACCCGGGTGCGGGCCTGATCCAGAGCTATCCGCAGCTGATCGGCGCGCAGTCGGTCTTTGCCCGGATGCAACAGTTCGCCAATGGCGTCTACGGTATCGCCTTTGCCGAAGGTCTGGCCCGCTGGTGCGGGCAGGAAGGCAACTATTGGGGCCACAATGCCATCATCCGCACACGGGCTTTTGCCACAAGCGCTGGCCTGCCCAAACTGCGGGCTTATAATGGTCAGGAAAAGCTGATCATGAGCCACGACTTCGTCGAAGCCGGTTTGTTGCGCCGCGCCGGTTGGGGGGTGCGGTTCCTGCCGCGCATCCGGGGCTCGTATGAGGAAACTCCGCCCACTCTGATCGACCACGCCCTGCGGGATCGTCGCTGGTGCCAGGGCAACCTGCAGCACCTGAAACTGTTGGGCTCGACCGGGTTCCGAGCCGTGTCCCGCTTCCACATGTTCCACGGCGCGGTCGGCTATCTGATGTCGCCGCTGTGGTTTGCCCTGCTGGTTATGTGGGCGCTTATTGGTCAGGGTGAAGATGCCTCGGTCCTGCACTATTTCAGCCCCGACAACCCGATGTTCCCGCAATGGCCCGAGATGTCGGAAACACGCCACGTGCTGATCATTCTGGTAATGTACGCGATGCTATTGGCCCCAAAAGTGCTAGGTGTTCTGGCCCTGCCCCTGAGCGGGGTGCGCTATGCAGAGTTCGGCGGCGGGTCCAAGTTCCTGACGTCATTTCTGGCCGAGGTGATCCTGTCTATACTCTATGCCCCGATCCTGATGGTACAGCAGATGATCGCTGTGTTCCGCACGGTACTGGGCATTCAAAAAGGCTGGTCACCGCAGGCGCGGGACGGCGGCACCTACAGCTTGCGCACACTGATCCTGTGCCACACGCTGGAATCTATCAGCGGCATCGCGCTGAGCGTTGGCATCCTGTCCGGCCTTGTTTCAGTCTGGTTGGCACCAATCGCGATCAGCCTTGCGCTGGCAATCCCTCTGTCCGCGCTCAGTGGTGTCTCGGCCGGGGCTGCGCGGCGTATGGTCGGGATGAGAGAGGATTTCCGGGAACCTGCGATTACCCGCTCGGCCCGGCGTCACCGGGACGAACTGAAGCGTCTGATCGAAGGCAAAGGCGTCATGACCCCTGCCGAGTAAAGTGCTTTGCGTTTCATGTGAGCACCAGCAAGGAAATGCGCGTTCGTCCAACAGGAGAGTCAGGGCGTTTCGTTTCCAACTGAACGCAAAGCGCCTGGATCAACCACCCGGCAGACCTTCGTACCAATCGACCATCATGTCCGCCCAGCCCTTGGGCACCCCGTGGCCGCCGGGGAACAGCGCAAATTCCAGCGCGCTGCCCTCGGCGCATCCAGTCCAATAGCGGCGCATGAATTGGCCGGTGGTGGAAAACCCGCTGGGTTTGGTGTCGGCGCATTCGTTGGCAACGCGCCAGATTTCCAGACCGGCAAAGATGTCGCCCTGGTGGAACCGGCCGCCCCCCAACAGTCGCCCCTCCAGCGGCACCACATTATCGGTCCAACCGTGAGTGTGAAACAAGCGCACCGGGCCGTCGCAGGCTACGGGTTGTGGGCGCCAGAAACCGCCCGAAACGGGCACATAGGCCGAAAACGTTTCCGGCGCGGCGCAGGCAAGGTAATAGACCATGAAGGCACCCGCCGAGAAACCACCCAACACCACCCGGTCAGCATCCACCCCGAACCGGTCCGAGGCATCCTGAACAGCCTCGGTCAAAAAAGCCGTTTCTTCGCGCCCTTCCCATCCGGGAAAGAAGTTCCAGCTTTGGCGGCCATTCCGCTGGGACCCTTCCGGGGCCATCACCGCATACCCCCGCGCCAGCAGAGGCTCGACCATGCTGCGATTCTTCAGCGTTCCCGTGGCGGTACCGCCATAGCCGTGCAGAAACACCACCAGCGGCGGGTTTTCCGCCTCGGGCATTTCGATGTGATAGCCGCCTGTTGCGGTTTCGCACATGCCTTCCTGATCGGCACAAGCAGCAAAACCCATCTGGCCCGCCAGCGCCAGCCCGGTTGCCAGCGTCATTTCCCGGATCATCCTGTCTCTCCTGTATTACGCTGCACAGGCAACCCGGCGCGCACCCATCCCGGCCCTGCGGCCGACCCCAACATGCCCTCGGGCACATCTATGACATTTGTGAACCCGACCTCAATCAACCGGTTGCTCAGACGGGCCGACCGCACCCCGCGGGCGCAAATCAGCGCAACCCGAGTATTGCGGTCTCCACCGACAAGCTGCGCCAGCGCCTGCTCAAAATCATCCCGGCGCATATCCAGCTGGTACGCGCCTTCAGCAACGCCCGTGGCCTTCCACTCGCGCGGGGTTCGGATATCCACCAACAGAACTTCGCCCGACAACGCCTGCTCATGTGCGTCTGCAACACTCAGTTTTTCACCCGCATAATCCGGGGGGATCAGGCGGTATTGCCGGATGGCGAAACCGGCGGCAAAGGCCGCACCCCCGCCAAGCAACACCCATCTTCGGGTCCGGTTCACCATTTCAGCCATACAGCAACCTCCTGCGCGGACAGGCCGGTTCTATCACAGTCGTCGGGTTGGCGCTGTGGTGAAATC
The DNA here is from genome assembly GCF_056542405.1 of Ruegeria sp. AD11(2025). NCBI lineage: Bacteria > Pseudomonadati > Pseudomonadota > Alphaproteobacteria > Rhodobacterales > Roseobacteraceae > Ruegeria > Ruegeria sp. AD11(2025). Next base: position 27,417 of record NZ_JBQFZU010000023.1, read on the forward strand.
CGGGCGGCAGATCAAGTTCGCGTCATTATTTCGCACCTGAAACGCTATCGGCGCGACGCTTCTAGAATGCAGCTAAAAACCTGCAATAGCTGGACAGTCAGAAAATTATCCTTACAAAATCAGGATTACTTTTGACCGCTCAGACCGGAGTATCGCACTTGTCCCTATTCCTCATCGCGGCCCTTCCCTTCCTCGGAGCTGTTTTTCCAGCCCTTCTGATCCGGGCAGGACGAAACGCAGCAGCATCAGCCGCCGGGCTGACGACATTTCTGGCGCTTATGGGGCTGTTGATTCACATCCCGTCGGTCATGCGCGGAGATGTCGTTACGGCGCGGTTCGAGTGGATACCAGCGTTGGGACTGAACGCGAATTTCATGCTAGACGGTCTGGGGTTCCTGTTTGCCCTGCTGATCCTGGGGATCGGATTGCTGATCATCCTCTATGCCCGGTTCTACCTGTCGCGCGAGGACCCGATGGGGCAGTTCTATACCTATCTGCTGCTGTTTCAGGGCGCGATGGTCGGGATTGTCCTTTCTGACAACATCCTTCTTCTGCTTATATTCTGGGAGCTTACGTCGCTTAGCTCATTCCTGCTAATCGGCTATTGGAAGCACCTGCCCGAAGGTCGTCAGGGCGCACGGATGGCGCTGGCCGTTACCGGTTCCGGCGGGCTGGCGATGATTGCCGGGATGCTGATCCTTGGCAATATCGTGGGGTCTTATGACCTGAGCGTGATCTTGCAAAACAAGGAACTGATCCAGGCGTCGCCCTACTACATGCCGGCGCTGATCCTGATCCTGCTGGGCTGTTTCACCAAATCGGCGCAGTTCCCGTTTCACTTCTGGCTGCCGCACGCGATGGCCGCACCAACGCCGGTTTCGGCCTATCTGCACTCGGCCACGATGGTAAAGGCCGGGCTGTTCCTGATGGCGCGGATGTGGCCGGTTTTGGCGGGGACCGATGCCTGGTTCTATATCGTTGCGACAACAGGTCTTGTGACCATGTTGATCGGCGCCTGCATCGCGCTGTTCAAGGACGACCTCAAGGCGCTGTTGGCGTTTTCGACTGTGTCGCATCTGGGGCTGGTGACGATGCTGCTGGGCTTTGGCACCAAGATTGCCGCCGTGGCCGCTATCTTCCACATCATCAATCACGCGACTTTTAAATGTGCTCTGTTCATGACCGCCGGGATTGTGGATCACGAAACCGGAACCCGTGATATCAAGCGATTGGGCGGGCTTCGGCAACTGATGCCGATTACCTTTACCATCGGCACGATTGCCGCCCTGTCGATGGCGGGCCTGCCGCCGCTGAACGGGTTCCTGTCCAAGGAAATGATGCTGGAAGAGACAGTCCACACCACGTGGTTGAACTCGCATTATCTGGTTCCGGGGCTGGCGTTGCTGGCGGCGCTATTCTCGGCGGCCTATTCCTTCCGCTTTGTCAGCCATGTCTTCCTCGGCCCACAACGCACCGATTACCCGCACCACCCGCATGACCCACCTGTCGGGCTTTGGCTGGCTCCGGCTTTCCTTGTGGTGCTGGTTGTTTTGATCGGGCTGTACTCGGCGGCTATCGTCGGGCCTCTGGTCGCGGTTGTGTCCAGCGCTGTGATCGGTGGTGAGAAACTGCCCTATTACTCGCTGAAACTGTGGCACGGGTTCACGCCTGCGCTGTATATGTCTGTCGTGGCCACGCTGGGCGGTCTGTTCCTGCTGGGGCTGCACCGCCGGGGAGAGGCACTTTGGAATGCCCTGCCCCGCCCCGAGGCCAAGACGATCTTTGAAGCCGTGATCGGCGCCTTGACCACGCTCAGCCGGTGGGTCACCGACACGCTGCACAATGGTGTGATCAGCCGCTATGCAATCATCCTGATCGCTTTCACCGTCGGGCTTGGCTATTACGCCTATACAACCGGGACAATTGGTCCGGAAACGCGCGAACCGCTGCCTATACAGATCATCCCGTTCATCGGCTGGATTTGTTTGGTTGGTGCAACGCTGGCGATCATGTGGTTCCACCGCAATCGCTTGCTGTCGCTGGTGCTGATCGGTGTGGTCGGCCTGATCGTTTCGATGGCGTTTAACTATCTGTCGGCCCCGGATCTGGCGCTGACGCAGATCTCGGTCGAGGTGGTGACGATGATCCTGTTGCTGCTGTCGCTGAATTTCCTGCCCACGGATACGCCGTGGGACAGCAGCGCCGCACGGCGCTGGCGAGATGCAGCTATCTCGGTCGTGGCAGGTCTTGGCACCGGCGGCTTGATCTACGCGCTGATGCTGCGGGACTTTGCCTTCCCGACGATCTCGGAATTCCATCTGGCGAATTCGTATAAAGGCGGTGGCGGCACCAACGTGGTCAACGTGATCCTGGTGGACTTCCGGGGCTTTGATACCTTTGGCGAGATCATCGTTCTGGGCATAGCCGCACTGATCATCTTTGCCCTGACCGAGGCGGTTCTGGGCTCGAACGTCCGCGCCTATCTGCTGAACCGAAAACCGCACTGGCCGCAATCGGGGGATTCCCATCCGCTGATGATGGTGGTGGCGACCCGCGTGATGATGCCAATTGCCCTGATGGTCGGCGCCTACATCTTTTTCCGCGGACATAACCAGCCAGGTGGTGGGTTCATTGCCGGTCTGATCGTCGCGATCGCGTTCCTGATGCAATACATGGCCAGTGGCTATACATGGGCCATCGAACGGCAGAGGTTCTATTACCACGGAACTATCGGCTGGGGTATTCTGATCGCGGCAGCCACCGGGATTGGCGCCTGGTTCAACGAACGTCCATTCCTAACCAGCGATTTCGGTTACATCCATTGGCCGCCGCTGGAAGAGTTCGAATGGGCCACCGCTATCCTGTTTGACACCGGCGTGTTCCTTGCGGTTCTGGGCGCGGTGATGCTGGCGCTGGACAGCCTGTCGCGGTTCGCGTGGCAGCCGGGCATGGCACAGGAATTTCCGATGGATATCAACCCGCTGCGGGACGACCTGAAAGAAGAAGAAAAGAAGGAGCAGGCCTGATGGAAGCGCTCGTAGCCTCCGCCGTAGGCATCATGACCGCCGCCGGGATTTTCCTGATCCTGCGCCGCCGGACATTTCCCGTGATCCTGGGCCTGTCTCTCATCACCTACGCGGTGAACGTGTTCCTGTTCGCAACCGGACGGCTGGCACTGGATGCACCGGCCGTTCTGAACAAATACGAAGACGTTCCTTACACCGATCCCTTGCCGCAGGCGCTGGTGCTGACGGCCATCGTGATCTCGTTCGGGATGACAGCGGTGATCGTGATGATCGCGCTGTCCGCCTATCTGTCCTCGAAAGATGACCATATCGACATGACCGCGCGGGACAGCGTGGACGGCGCAGGAGAAGACGCATGAACCATTGGATCGTAGCGCCGATCGTCCTGCCCGCGATCCTGGCTCCATTCATCATCATGGTCCTGCGATACCACCTGGACCTGCAGCGCATCTTTTCAGTTGCTGGTGTGGTGGCGCTGCTTGGCATTGCCCTTACCATCACCGCGCAGGCCTCTGGCGGCGATATTCAGGTCTATGAACTTGGTGACTGGCCTGCGCCGTTCGGTATCGTGATGGTGCTGGATCGACTGTCTGCCATGATGGTTTTGCTGACCGCTCTGCTGGCCCTGCCTATTGTGCTCTATGCAATTGCGTCGGGTTGGGATGACAGAGGTAAGCACTTCCACGCGCTGTTTCATTTCCAGCTCATGGGCGTCTGCGGTGCGTTCCTGACCGGTGACGCGTTCAACCTGTTCGTGTTCTTCGAGGTCCTGCTGATCGCGTCCTACGGTCTGATGACACACGGTGGTGGTGCGGTGCGCCTGAAAGCAGGTGTGCAATATGTAGCCTATAACCTGCTGGGCTCGACCCTGTTCCTGTTTGCGCTTGGGACGCTTTATGGCGTGACCGGAACGCTGAACATGGCGGACATGGCGCTGCGCGTGGCCGAGCTTCCGGCTGATGACACAGCGCTGCTGCGTGTCGGGGCCGTTCTTTTGCTGCTGGTGTTCTGTATCAAGGCCGCCGTTCTGCCGCTGCATTTCTGGCTGCCCGCCAGCTATGCCAATGCGCCCCTGCCGGTGGCCGCCCTTTTTGCGATCATGACCAAGGTCGGGGCTTACTCGATCCTGCGGATGTACACGTTGGGCTTCGGCCCCGAGGTTGAGGCGACACAAGGACTGGTCGGCGCATGGCTGCAACCCGCAGCCTTGGTGACGCTGGCCGTTGGCACCGTCGGCATTCTCGGCACACAGCACATCGCGAGGATGGTCGCCTTTTGCGCCATCGCGTCGATGGGGACGCTGTTAATTGCCATTTCGCTGTTCACGGAAACCGCCACCGCTGCGGCGCTCTACTACATCTATCATTCAACCCTTGCGACGGCATTGCTGTTCCTTGTGGCCGATCTGGTTATGGAGCGTCAGGGCGGCTCCATCGAACCCAAGACACCCATGCCGCAGAGCGGTCTGATCTCGGCCCTGTTCTTTGTCGGTGCTATCGCGCTGGCGGGGATGCCGCCGCTGTCGGGCTTCATTGGCAAACTGCTGGTTCTGGACGCATCCCGCGACGCGCCGGATGCAAACGCGATCTGGGCGGTCGTTCTGATCGGGTCGTTTGTCACCATTGTCGGGCTCGCGCGCGCGGGTTCGCTGATTTTCTGGAAAAGCCACGACGCCCAACACAACCCTGCGCCCGAAGAAGATGAAGAGCCCCCCGCCCAACCCGCGCCCGAGCCAAACGCTGGGCTGGCCTTCTCGTCCGTCTTTGGGCTGGTGCTGGGCCTTGTCATGCTGACCCTGTTCGCAGGTCCAGCTCTGAATTATGCTGGCAAAACCGCTGAGCAGCTGTTCACACCCGAACACTACATCTCGGCCGTTCTGGGAGGAGAAGAATGATGAGACTTCTGCACCGGATTTTCCCGCACCCTCACCTGACCATCCTGCTGACAATTGTGTGGGTTCTGCTGGCCAACGAACCCTCGCTGAATTCGCTGGTCTTCGGCCTGATCCTTGGGATTATCATCCCGTTCGTCACCCAGCCCTATTGGCCCGACCGCCCCAAGCTGCGCAACTGGCCGATGGTGGTGGAATATATGCTGGTGGTGCTGTGGGATATCGTGATTGCCAATATCACGGTGGCAAAGATCATCCTGTTCAAACGCGATGCCGACCGGCAACCCAACTGGATTTGCGTTCCGCTGGAACTGCGCACACCCGAGGCAATCACGGTTTTGGCGGGAACCATCACGATGACCCCAGGCACGGTCAGCTCAGACCTGTCTGCACAAGGGCATAACCTGCTGGTTCACTGCCTGGATGCGCCCGACCCGGACGCGGTACGGGATCAGATTAAACAGCGATATGAACGTCGCCTGAAGGAGATTTTCGAATGATCGAGGTTGCGATCTGGTTTGCCTTCGCCTGTTTTGGAACGGCCATCATGCTATGCCTCTATCGGATCATCTCGGCCGAAGGCGTCGGCACCCGGGTTCTGGCGCTGGATACGATGGTGATCAACACCATCGCGTTGTTGATCCTTTACGGGCTGCACTTGGGCACCGAGATTTTCTTCGAGGCCGCGATGATCATCGCCATGCTTGGCTTTGTTTCAACCGTGGCCTATGCGCGCTTCATGCTGCGCGGCAATATCATCGAGTGAGGGCGACATGGAGTTCCTTTTCGAAATTCTGATCGCGTTCTTTCTGATCATCTCTGGTATCTTCGGCTTTGTCGGATCGTTCGGTATGATCAAACTGAAAGACCCGATGTCCCGCCTGCACGCGCCCACCAAGGCGACCACGCTGGGCGTGGGTGGTGTGTTGCTGGCGTCGATTTGCCACTCAGTCCTGATCGAGCAGCACCTGTCGCTGCACGAACTGCTGATCACACTTTTCCTGTTTCTGACCGCGCCGATCACGGCACTGTTCATTGCCAAATGGCACATTCACCGCCATGAAAAGCCCAACGATCTGCCGGACGCGGGCGAGGATGAACTATGGGCCACTCACGCGGTCGAGCAGGTCGAGGATGTCCCTGACCACACTGCGAATTAGTTCTCATGCATCACCCTCCGCTGCCCCTGACCCGTGATCTGGTTCTGATTGGCGGCGGGCATACCCATGCGCTGGTGCTGCGCAAATGGGGGATGAACCCGCTGCCCGGCGCACGGCTAACGGTAATCAACCCCGGTCCTACTGCGCCTTATTCCGGTATGCTGCCTGGCTATGTCGCCGGACACTATGACCGCCGGGAATTGGATATAGATCTGGTGCGCCTGGCCCGGTTTGCCCGTGCGCGCGTCATCCTTGCCCCGGTCGAAGGGATCGAAGTTGATCGGTGTCTGGTCCATGCACCCGGCCGCCCTCCGGTGGCGTTCGATGTGGCCTCGGTCAATGTGGGGATCACCTCGGACATGCCCGCCCTGCCCGGTTTTGCCGACCATGCGATCCCGGCCAAACCACTGGGGTCTTTCGCGGCGCGTTGGGCCACGTACCTGCAGGGCACCGGCCCCGCTTCAGTGGCAGTGATCGGCGGCGGTGTGGCGGGGGTGGAACTGGTGATGGCAATGGCTCACGCCTTGCGCGCCAAGGGCCGCGCCGCGCGGGTGACCCTGATCGACAACGCCCAAGCCCTGACTGCTACAAAGCCAAAGGCAAGCGCGACCATTCGGAAGGCAATGGCTGATCTGAACGTTGATCTGATCGAAAACACGCCCATTTCCCGCATCGAGGCCGATCATGTTGTTCTGGAGGATGGCCGTGAAATTCCGGCCGCGTTCGTGACCGGCGCCGCCGGTGCCCGTCCCTATGACTGGATCGCCCAAACGGGCCTTGATCTGCAGGACGGTTACATCCGCGTGAACGGGTTCCTGCAATCCAGCGACCCCGTGATCTTTGCCGCCGGGGATTGCGCCCATCTGTCGGAAAGCCCGCGCCCCAAGGCAGGGGTGTATGCGGTGCGAGAGGCTCCGGTCCTGTTCAACAATCTGCGCGCCGCTTTGGGTGCAGGACGGATGCGGCGGTACACACCGCAGAAAGACTATCTGAAGCTGATCTCTCTGGGCGGAAAATCCGCACTGGCCGAACGGTTGGGCACCTCTTTCAGCGGGCCTTTGATGTGGCGCTGGAAGAACCATATCGACCAGACTTTCATGAACAGGTTCCGCGACCTGCCCGAAATGGCGCGCCCTCCAATGCCGCGGTTTCACGCGGCCGGACTGCATGAGGCACTAGGTGAAAAACCCATGTGCGGCGGTTGTGGCGCAAAAGTCGGGCGCGGCGCGCTGCAGGCTGCACTGCGCGACCTGCCCGCGCCTGAGCGCGCAGATATCACCTCCCTGCCCGGAGACGACGCCGCATTGCTGACGACCGGTGAGGTGCAGCAGGTGATGACCTCGGACCATTTACGCGGTTTCACCTATGACCCGGCGCTGATGACCCGCATCGCCGCCGTTCACGCGCTTGGGGATATCTGGGCCATGGGTGCCAGCCCGCAAGCGGCAACGGCAACGATCATCCTGCCCCGCATGTCCCCCGAATTGCAGCAACGGACCATGGCCGAGATCATGACCGCCGCAACCGAGGTCATGCGCAAAGCCGGGGCTGAAATCGTGGGTGGCCACAGCTCAATGGGCGATGAGATGACCATCGGCTTCACCCTTACCGGCTTGTGCGAGACCGACCCGATCACCCTGGCGGGTGCCCATCCGGGCGACGCACTGATACTAACAAAACCTTTGGGCAGCGGCGTGTTGATGGCCGCCGAAATGGCAGGCAAGGCCCAGGGCGAATGGGTTGTCGATGCCTTCCGGCAGATGGTTCAACCGCAAGGAGAAGCCTCCCGCATTCTGGCAGGCGCTCATGCGATGACCGACGTGACGGGCTTTGGTTTGGCCGGGCATCTGCTGGGCATGTGCGAGGCTTCGGACTGCGGTGCAACTCTCGATCTGGAAGCAATTCCGCTGTTGGCCGGCGCGCTGGCGTTGAGCACCCAAGGCGTCCGGTCAACAATATTCGATGACAATCGGTCGATCGCTCCGGATTTGCCGTTTGGCGACAGGACCGACCTGTTGTTCGACCCGCAAACAGCCGGAGGGTTGCTGGCCGCCGTCGCGGCTGGCCAGGCGCCGGGGCTGTGCGAACAGCTGAGGCACGCGGGTTATCCGGCGGTCATCATCGGATACATGTCCGACACACCTGGCCTGCGCCTTCAAAGCTGATCCAGAATCCGTTCGATCCGCGCGGCCGCGTCGTTCAGACCCGCGCCGTCAAGCGCTGTCGCGTTTACCTTTGCAACAACCTCGACGCTGCTAACGCGGCTGGATTTGGCATAGGATGGGTCATAATGCTGTTCCATCAGCGCCCGTGTCAGCGCCTGTTTGTCGCCCGCGTCGATCAGGGAAAACCAACCATCCACAACCTCATGCCCCCGATGGAACCGCAGCGGAGAAAGCCGGTCGCGCAACCGCTCTGCATCCGACAGAATGTCGTCATAGGCGCGGGTCAGATAGGCGATGCGCGCCTCGATTGAGGCCTGGACCTGAATACGCGGCGCGTTGCGCAAAGCGGCCCATACGCTTGGTGGCAGGATCAACGAACCGATCTTGGAGGACTCGGCCTCAACCACAACCGGGCGCGCCGGATCGAGCCCGCACAGCGCAGCGGACAGAGCGGATTCGAACGCCTTCTGGCTGGGTTGCCCGCCTGGCATCTCGCCCAGCAATGAGCCGCGATGATTGGCCAGCCCTTCCAGGTCCAGAACCTGAACACCACGCGTTTCCAGACGGGCCAGAAGGTCGGTCTTGGCCGTGCCTGTGTAGCCGTCCAACGCGATCAGACGATGGGGTAAGGGGTCCTGGTACAGAAACCGGTTCACCAGACGACGATAAGTGCGATACCCGCCCTCGACCACCTCGGCCCGCCAGCCGATCTGTTGCAGCATCCAGGTGAAAGACCCCGACCGCTGCCCGCCCCGCCAGCAATAGACCAGAGATTTCCAGCCACCTTCGTGGTGTGACAGGCTGTGTTCGATGTGGTTGGCCGCGTTACGGAATACCAGCGCCGCGCCCAGCTTGCGGGCCAGAAAGGGGCTTTCCTGTACATAGATCGTCCCCACTCGCGCGCGTTCTTTATCGTCCAGAACCGGCAAGTTAATGGCACCGGGCAGATGATCTTCGGCGAATTCCGCCGGGCTGCGCACATCAATAACCGTATCGAAATCATGCGCGTAAAGGCTGGGCAGGTCGGTGAAGTTCAAAGCCATATCAAGGGTCTATCCTGCAAAGGCCGCATTGAAAAGGCGCGCCGTCATGCCGGGATCGGCTCGATCAGTTCGGACCCGCTGGCGCGGTTCGAATTCACCGCTGGATCGACACGGTAAAAGTCCAAAACACCCTCGGCGCCGGGTCGCAACAGACGCGCGGCCCCCTTCCCGGCCTCACCCAGCCACAGCGGCCAGTCATCGGGCTCAAGGATCAACGGCATCCGGTGGTGGATGGCACTGAGATGGGTGTTGGCGGGTGTCGTTACGATGGCACAGGTACCTTGCCGAGCCTCATCCTGCCCCCAGTCTTGCCAGACTCCGGCAAAGGCGATCGGCGCGCCATCCTTGCGGTGAATATACCAAGGCAGGCGCGTGCCCTGATCGGTCTTTGTCCATTCGTAGAATCCGGTCGCTGCGATCAGGCATCGCCGTTCGCGACAAGCCGCACGAAACGCAGGTTTTTCCGCCAACGTTTCGGCCCGCGCATTGATCAGCAGGGGTCCGGCGGTTTCGGTCTTGTACCAATGCGGCAGAAACCCCCAGCGTAGCGGGTCCAACCTGCGCCCGCTCTCTCCGGCGCGGACCACGTGCACCTGATTGGTCGGACAGACGTTGAAATTCGGCACCGCTGGCAGCGTGTTCGCCGGTCGCGCAGAAAACAGCTGCGCCATCGCATCATTGGGAAGGGTTATTGCAAACCGTCCGCACATGGGTAATGAACCATCATTAGTCGTTTCATACAGGCACAGGATGTCCCGGGGTCTCATGCAAAATCAAACAGCGAAAACCCTCAAAGGCAAGGCAGTGGCCGCTCTGGAGGCAGGCAAGCTGCAACAGGCGCTAAAAAAAGCTCAGCTCGGCGTCAAGAAATTCCCGAAGGATTCAGATTTCCACGCCATCTCGGGCTTTGTGCTGACCGAGATGGAACAGTACAAGAAATCCATCCCGCATTTTATTGAAGCGTCCCGAATGAAACCGGACGATCCGCAATTCGTGGAAAATTTGGCCAATGCTTTGATGCAGACCGGGCAGATCCCCAAAGCGCTGGATTATACAGAGCAAAAGCTGGAACAGTTCCCGAATAACAAAGAACTGAACCGCGTCCTGGATGAGATCCACCTTAAGGGCAGCAACTGGCGCATGATCATCGAACATGCGAGCAAGAAGCTGGCAAGCGAACCCGACGATGTGCATCTTCTGGCCAAGCGGGCCCGGGCCTACGCGAAGATCGGGTTTGTCGATGACAATTCGCGTGACATTTCCCGTGCCTATGAGCTGGATCCGAACAATTCCGTAATTGCATTCGACAAATCAGTGAACCTGCACCAGAGCGGTGACAAGAATGGTGCCCGAGACATCCTGCTGCGCATTCTGGAGACAAACCCAGAACATATTTCGGCGTTGCTGCAGCTTTCCACAATGGCCACCAAAGAGGAGGCTCCGGAATTGCTTGAGGCCGTCGAAACCGCCATCAGCAACAGAGACGGTGATCATTTGGAGCTTGAATTCGCCAAGGCGCATCTGATCTCAAAAATGGATGGCCTGGACGCGGCCATGCCACAGTTCCTGCGGGCCAACGCGATACAGCATGAGAGCAACCCCTACGACGCGGACGCCGAAGAGAAAAAACTGGAGCGGATCACCGGACTTTTCCCCGCCGGTATCGGTATACCTGACTCTGGGCTAAGCGATACACCGGTTCCGGTCTTTGTTATCGGACAACCCCGATCGGGCACCACGTTGATGGAAATGATGCTGAGTTCGGCCCCTGATATTGCCGGGTGCGGGGAACTGACGCTGGGCGGCGATCTGTCCCGTGAATTCGTAAAAAATGATCAGAGCTTCGATGCGGCAAACTTCGCCGAATTTGCCTGTCAGTTCCGCAAACTGATGCCACCGGTCCCTGACGGATCTGTCGCCTTTGTCGACAAGTTGCCGCACAACTACCAGAATGTTGGTTTCCTGTTGTCCGCCTTCCCCAACGCGAAAGTAATTAACATGCTGCGAGACCCCCGTGACGTCGGGCTGTCCAAATGGATCAGGCGGTTCCCGGCAGGTGGAATGCGCTATGCCTCGAATCTTTCGGCCATTGCACACTCGGCGAATTTGTACCGCCGCTATATGGCCCATTGGGATGCCGTGTTCGGAGACCGCATTCTGACCGTTCCTTACGAAAAGCTGGTCGCCGATCCGAAAAGCTATAGCCAACAGGTCGCTACATTCTGCGGTATTGAATGGCATGAAACGATGATGCGCCCAGAGGAAAACAAAAAGCAGGTCAGAACTGCCAGTATCGATCAGGTCCGCAACAAGATCTCGACCAAATCGGTCGGTGGATGGCAGAGCGTGTCCAAACACCTGCAACCCATGCTGGACGGTTTCGACCCGGCGCTCTGGCCTGAATATGACCTCGGTTGAGCAAGCCGTAAAAACAAAGGCCGCATCGGGCGATGCGGCCTTTTTGATTACAGGGGCACAAGATTATTTCTGCTTGATGCGCCCGTCCAGATAAGGCTGATACGGCGCGTTCTCGGCGAGGTATTCCGCCGTTACATCGGCCAGATCAGGACCAAAATCGTAGGCGTTCTTGTCGTCACCTTCGAACATGGAATAACCGTCACCGCCGTTGCGGACATAGTTGTTGGTGACCACCAGATAAGTGGCAGCGGGATCAATCGGAACGAAACCATCCCCCTCGGCGACCATCACCTCGGTGATCCGCCCTTCGTTCGGCGCAACCGACGGGTCCCAGGTGAAGGTCAGGCCCGCGACCTGCGGGAAGCGGCCCTTGACCTCTTCGACCTGACTGACGCCGTTTTCCAGCGCGTCGATGACCGTCTGACCACTGATCTCAAAGGTTGAAAGCGTGTTCTGGAAGGGCAGCACGGTCAGCACCTCACCCATAGTCACCTCACCAGGATCGATCGAGGCCCGCAACCCGCCCGAGTTGGCAATCGCGATCTGCGCGCCCTGATCGGCAACCCTTGCCAGCATGGCGTCAGCAACCAGATTGCCCATCTCACATTCCTGCACACGGCAGACCGCTCGGTCGCCCTGGATAGCGTCAGCAGAATTGGCAACAACGCGCTTTTTCATCTCTTCAATCGGGGCGCCCATTTCGGCAACACGCGCAGCGATGTCTGCATCCGGTTCAACCGAAGCATCCAGCAAAATGGGTTCGCCTTCAGCCGAAATCAGGTTGCCGTCGTCGTCAAAAGTCAGCGTGACGTCGCCCAGATATTTGGAATAGGCATAGGCCTGAACAACCGGCACATCGCCGACCATCAACGGGTATGAACCCGCCGCGCCTTCCTGCGTGTTGGACAGCAATGTGTGGGAATGCCCACCGATCACCAGATCAAGGCCGGGCACCTTCTCGGCAATCTCGATATCCTTTGCCAGACCAACATGGTTCAGCGCGATGATGATATCGACGCCTTCGGCCTGCAGCGCCTCGACATCGGCGGTCAGGCTGTCGATTTCATCCTGAAAGACCACGTCCTTGCCGGGGCTGGAAGTATCTACCGTGTCCGTTGCCAGAGCAGAGACGATGCCGATCTTCTGACCTCCAACTTCAAGCACAAGATGGTTTTCAACCTTTCCGTTCAACTCGGCCGAGGACGAAAGATCGAGGTTGCCCGAAATGACCGGAAAGCTGACGGCGTCGATGAACGCAGCCAGACCTTCGGGGCCATCGTCGAATTCGTGGTTGCCGACCGCCATGGCGTCATAGCCGATAGCCTCCATAAATTCGGCTTCGGCCGCGCCTTTGTAGGTTGTATAGAACAGCGATCCCTGAAACGGGTCACCGGCATCCAGCAACAGCACATTCTGATCCGCCAGTTCATCCCGCTTGGTGTCCACTATGGTTTTCAGCCGGGCAACACCGCCAAAGCATTTGCCTTCGGCTTCGTCCTCGGCGTCGCAGGTCGAGTCGTATTTGTTGATCGACTCGATACGGCTGTGAAGGTCATTTGTGTGCAGAATCGTCAGCTTATACTCCGCCGCGGCCATACCTGCGGTCAGGCCCAGAACGGCCACTGACGCCAGAAAATGGGTGAACATATTGATACTCCCTGTATTTGTTTGCCGCGATGGTGCGCTCAGCGACAAGAAGAGTCAAAGGGGGAAATCCGGCTTGATTCTGCCTGTTCCGCGGGGCATCACCTCCTCATGCTGATTTACAAGATTTTCCGGGCCGATGAATGGGCTATTTTGCAGGATCAGGGGGCCACTAAAGGCGCACCGATTGATGTTGCCGACGGCTTTGTCCATTTCTCGACCGCCGAACAAGCCGCCGAGACCGCAGTCAAACATTTTGCCAAGGCCGAGGGGCTGACCCTGCTGGCCTGCGACGCGGATGCGATGGGCAGCGACCTGAAATGGGAGGTATCGCGCGGCGGCGCCTTGTTTCCGCATCTCTACCGCCAAATTCGCATGACGGATGTGGTCTGGTCGCGCGCCCTGCCCTTTGACGGGCAGGCGCACCAGTTCCCGGCAGAGATGGTATGACCGCGTTCATCGACCCCGACCGTGCCCAGTTTGAGGCGTTCAAGGCACTGGACCGCAATCATCCGATCGAGATGTTGAACCTTTTGAAGTTTCGTGCGCAGGCGGTCTACCCCGCTGGGCACGAACTGGCCAAGGCCGGGCTGACCGGCGCGCAGGCCTATCGCAACTATGGGGTCGAGACCGCCCCGATCATTGCACGGCTGGGGGCGTCGATCCTGTGGCGTGGCGCGTATCAGACCACCCTGATCGGTCCGCAAGATGAGGTATGGGATGAAGTGTTCATCGCCCGATATCCATCGGCACACGCGTTCCTTGAAATGGTGACGGACCCGGTTTACCAAGCGGCGGTCATACATCGACAAGCGGCGGTTGAAACCTCGCGCCTGATCCGATGCGCACCGGCAAATGGCGGAGAGACTTTCGGATGAAATTGACAGAGAAACTAGGGCTTGCCGTCCTCCACAAGTTGGACCCGGAAGCCGCCCATGGCATGTCGATCAAGGCGTTGCGGGCCGGTCTGGCCCCTATGCCGGGACCGGTAACATCGCCCCGGCTGAAAACCCAAGTAGCCGGCCTGGATCTGCCCAACCCAGTAGGACTGGCCGCGGGATTCGACAAGAACGGAGAGGTTCTGACCCCTCTCTCTCGCACTGGTTTTGGTTTCATCGAAGTAGGCGCAGTCACGCCGCGCCCGCAGCCCGGCAACCCGAAGCCCCGTCTGTTCCGACTGTCCGAAGACAAAGCCGCCATCAACCGCTTTGGCTTCAACAACGAAGGCATGGAAGCCATGGCAAGCCGCCTAGCGGAGCGCCCCAAGGACGCAGTGATCGGCCTGAACCTTGGCGCGAACAAGGACAGTGACGACCGGCCCGGCGACTTTGCCAAGGTTCTCGCCCATTGCGCGGCGTATCTGGATTTTGCCACGGTCAATGTTTCGTCCCCCAACACTGAAAAGCTGCGGGATTTGCAGGGTAAGGCGGCGCTTGGCGCGCTGCTGGGAGGCGTGATCGAAACGCGCAATACGCTGTCGCACCCAATCCCGGTTTTCCTGAAGATCGCGCCCGACCTGACCGAAGCGGAATTGCGGGACATCGCCGAAGTCGCCTCAGAAACCCGCGTGGACGCGGTGATCGCAACCAACACCACCCTGTCCCGTGACGGGTTGCGCAGCGACCACAAGGGGGAAGCTGGCGGGTTGTCAGGCGCACCCTTGTTCGAGAAATCGACGCGGGTTCTGGCCCGGCTCGGCCAACTGACCGAGGGAAGTATCCCCTTGATCGGCGTGGGCGGCATCAGCAATTCGGAACAGGCCTACGCCAAGATTTGTGCCGGGGCCTCTGCCGTGCAGTTATATACGGCGCTTGTCTATGGCGGGATATCTCTGGCCGCTGAGATTGCACAGGGCTTGGATGAATTGCTGGCGCGAGACGGGTTCAACTCTGTCACGCAAGCCGTTGGAAGTAAAAGAAAGGACTGGCTGTGATCGCATATTGGCACAACCCGCGCTGTTCGAAATCCCGCGCCGGGCTGGCGTTGCTGGAAGAGAACGGCGCGCAAGTCGAAATTCGCAAATACCTTGAGGACGCGCCTTCGGCGGACGAGCTTCGCAGCGTGCTGGATCAGCTGGGCATTGATGCCATCGACATGATGCGGACGGGTGAAAAGCGGTTCAAAGAGTTGGGTCTGACCAAGGACACGCCTGCAGATGACCTGATCACCGCCATGGCCGAAAGCCCGATCCTGATCGAGCGCCCTCTGGCCATTGCAGGCGACAAGGCGGCCATCGGGCGCCCGCCCGAAAACCTGCTTACGCTGCTTTAAGCCACCTGCGCCTCCAACCGGGGATAACGCCAGCCCAGCGTAATGCCGCGCGCGATATTCAGAACCATCAGCGCGGCCCACAGTCCGTGATTGCCCAGCGTCGGCACAAGAATGAACAGCGCGCCGACATAGATTACGACCGACTGAAGCATCGCATTGCGCATGGCGCGGGTCCATGTGGCCCCAATATAGATGCCGTCGAACATCCAGCTCGCCACTCCGATCGCCGGGGCCAGAGCGGCCCATATCAGATAGTCCCGTGCGGCGCCCCGCACTTCGGGCGAAGTGGTCATCAGGTCGATCAGGGTCGGTCCGGCCAGGTAGAATACAGTACCCAGAGCAAAAGCTCCGCCCACGCCCCATTGCGACGCCATGATCGACGCACGGCGGACCTGATACCGGTCGCGCGCGCCCACGGCGCTTCCGACCAGGGCCTCGGCCGAGAAGGCAAAGCCGTCCAAAGCAAAGGCGGTGATTTCAAGAAACTGCAACAACACCTGATTGGCCGCTAGATTCACATCGCCCAGATCGGAGCCGACAAACAGAAAGGTAGTGAACGCTCCGGTCAGCAGGACCGAGCGGATCATAATGTCCGTGTTCACCTGCATCATCCGCCGCAGCCGGGCCGCATCGAATATGCGCGGCCAGTCGCACCACTGGCTTCCCTGAAACGCGCCGCGGCACAGCCAAAGACCCAGTGCCAACCCGGTCCATTCGGCGATCAGAGTGGCGATGGCGACACCTTCAACGCCCCAGCCAAGTCCAAGCACGAACCACAGATCCAGCAAGATGTTCAGCCCATTCATCCAGACCTGCAGGATGAACACGCCGCGCGTTCGCTCGACCGCGATCAGCCAGCCTGTTACCGCATAGAGGGCAATTGTCGCCGGTGCGCCCCATATGCGTATTTGCAGATAATCCCGCGTCAGCGCTTCGACTTCGGGGCTGGCGGGTGACAGGGCGAATGCCCCCCAGAACACCCAGATCTGCGTGACTATAAAAAACAGCCCCGCCGCACCGCCCAGCAGCAGACCGCGCATCAGCAATGCGCCGGTCTCAGCAGTGTCCCCGGCCCCCCGTGCCTGCGCGGCAAGGCCGGTGGTGCCCATGCGCAGGAAGCCGAAGATCCAGTAGATTGTCGCCAGAATAACCGCGCCCATGCCAACTGCGCCGATGGGGGCCGCCTGCCCCATCTGTCCGACCACACCGGTATCGACAGCCCCCAGAATGGGCACCGTGGCATTGGACAGTACGATCGGAACCGCGATCTTCAACACCCGTTTATGGGTGAGTGGCGCCGAGGCGGTTTGCACGGTGTTCTACCCGGCGACCGGTTTGGATTGCGGCATCAGGAAATGCCCCGTCGCCTGCGCAATCGGGCGCGCGTGATTGTCCTGCCATGCCTCGACCCGGACCGAGGCGTAACGCCGGCCAGAGCGGCTGACAAAGGCGCGCGCATAGGCGTCGCGCGGCAGGCCCGAGCGCAGGTAATCCACCGTGAAATCTACGGTTTTGGGAAACCGCACCGAGTCGGCCTTGAATAGTTCCTCCGCTTCTATCTCGCCACTTTCGATCTTGGGAAAGAAATACTCCCAACTCAGCGTAATAACGGCCGTAACCTCAAGGAATGCAGCCGTAACCCCGCCATGCAGCGCGGGCAGCAGAGGGTTGCCGATCAGCTTGTCGTCGAAATTCAACACTCCGGTCAGTTCGTCACCGCGCCGGTCGAAAGTGATATTCAGGAACCGGATATACGGCACGCCTTCGACAATTGCGTTCAGGGCCGCATCGCGGCGTTGTTTGACCACCTGCATCGGTTCGGGACGGGGCCGCGCCATCACAGACCCTCCACCGTAAAGGAACCTGCGGCGGTTGCCACCGGCAGGTCCTGATTCTCGTCCATCGCTGTGGCCCGAACAAAGGCAACATTGCGGGTGATGTGATAGCAGGTGGCATGGGCGGTGATGCTCTGCCCCGGTGTCGCGGCGCGCATATAGTCGATCCTTAAATCAATCGTGGCAGTCCCTCCGGGCGCCGACGGGTGACACATGACGGCCGCACCGCAGCAGGTATCCAACGCGGCAAATACCGCGCCACCATGGATGACACCGGTTCTGGGGTCTCCGACCAGATCGGCGTTATACGGCATGGAAATCGCGGCCTCACCATCGCTGATTGTAGTCAGCTTGAGCCCAAGCGCTTTGGCGTGTGGAATCGCCTCGATGAACCGGCGCGCAATTTCTACTTTGTCGACCATGCGTGGTGCCCCCCTAATTTCCTTCTTTATGAGCCTGTGCCTTGCAAAAGAGCAAGACCGCCTGTTGCGCTTGCCGCCACGACGGCCTAGTTTGCAGCCAAGGAGATCGAAAATGACTGACAACCGTTTGTCATTAAACGAGATGTGCGAAGAGTTCGACGTAACCAAGCGCACCTTGCGTTACTACGAGTATATCGAGCTTTTGCAGCCGGAACGCGAAGGCCGCAGCCGGTATTACGGTCCCCGTGAATGCGCCCGGATGAAGCTGATCATGCGCGGTCGCCTGTTTGGATTCTCGCTGGAAGAGATTCGCCAGTGGCTGTTGATCTATGAAGATCAGGGTAATCAGGCGCAGATGGCCGAGTTCGTGAAACTGGCTGACCGGCAGATGCCCGAACTGCAGAAGCAGCGGCAGCAGCTGGATGAGGCGATGGACGAACTTCAGCGTCTGCGTAACCAGACCGCCAAATCGCTGCGCTGAACATACTCACTTCCTTTGCTGATACCTGAAGCCCGCGCATTGCAGCCTTGCGCTGGCCCGTTGTGGTTCAGTGTCAGATAGCCAACGCCCTCTCCCGGCTGAAATTCCGTTACGTCAATTCCAAAAACCTGCGCATCAGGCACCTTGACGCGAAAGGATGCTACGTCAACTTTCAATGTGACGTAGCGTTTGCATTACGTGAACGTCATCTACGTGTTGTAACGTGCGCATCGACTGCGCACCTGACTTTTTTAGACGCCAGTGACGAGAGTGCTGAAACCATGACCGAAGACCTGATGACCATCCGTGAAATGTGCGAGACCTACGATGTCACGCCGCGCACATTGCGTTTTTACGAGGCAAAGGAACTTTTGTTCCCGATCCGCGAGGGCCAGAAACGCCTGTTCACCAAACGGGACCGGGCGCGCCTGAAACTAATCCTGCGCGGCAAGCGTTTCGGCTTCAGCCTGGAAGAGATCCGGCAATTGCTGGATCTGTACCATGTGGGTGACCAACAAATGACCCAGATGATCCGTACGATTGAAATCGCACGTGAACGCCTGTCGGACATGGAAGCCCGCCGCGAAGAGCTGACGCAAGCCATTGACGATCTGAAAGAACAGCTGCGCTGGGGCGAGAAAGTCATCGCCTCAATAAACAACGAGAAAAAAGCCGCCGGGTAACCCCAGCGGCTCAATCCCCGGACATCTGAATTTAAGGGAGCTTCAAATGCCCGTCTACAACGCGCCGACCAAAGACACTCAGTTCATTCTGCACAATGTACTGAAAGTCTCGGAATCCGATATTCCAGGCTATAGCGAACTGGAGGCCGAGTTTACCGGCGCGGTTCTGGAAGAAGCCGGCAAGGTTGCCACCAACGTTCTGCATCCGCTTAACGTGGTCGGCGACACCGAAGGATGCCGGTTGGAAAACGGCATCGTCTACACCCCCACTGGATTCAAGGATGCTTTCGAGCAGATGAAGGAAGGCGGCTGGACTGGTCTGGACATGCCGGAAGAGTATGGCGGCCAGAACATGCCGTACGTACTGGGAACCGCTGTGGGCGAGATGTTCTCGGGCGCAAACCAGGCATTCGTGATGTATCAGGGCCTGACCCACGGCGCGGCCTCGGCCATTCTGGCGCACGGCACCGAAGAGCAGAAGAACACCTATCTGCCCAACATGGTCAGCTGTGAATGGACCGGCACCATGAACCTGACCGAACCGCATTGCGGCACCGATCTGGGCCTGATGCGCACCAAGGCGGAACCACAGGGTGACGGCAGCTTCAAGATTTCGGGACAGAAGATCTTTATCTCGTCCGGTGATCACGACATGGCCGACAACATCATCCATCTGGTGCTGGCCAAGATCCCCGGTGGCCCCGAGGGCATCAAGGGCGTATCGCTGTTCATCGTGCCAAAGTTCATCGTCAATGAAGACGGTACGCCAGGCGAACGCAACGGCGTTTCGGTCGGCAAGATCGAAGAAAAAATGGGCATTCACGGCAACTCGACCTGTGTCATGAACTATGACGAAGCCACCGGCTGGCTGTTGGGCGAAGAGCACAAAGGCATGCGCGCCATGTTCACCATGATGAACGAAGCGCGTCTGGGTGTGGGGATGCAGGGCCTGTCGCAGGCCGAGGCCGCGTTCCAGAACGCTCTGGAATATGCCAAGGACCGTCTGCAGGGCCGCGATGTAACCGGTGTGAAGAACCCAGACGGCCCGGCCGATCCGCTGATCGTACACCCGGACATCCGCCGCAACCTGATGGATCAGAAAAGCTTCACCGAAGGCGCACGTGCGTTCATCCTGTGGGGCGCGACCATGATCGACAAGGCACACCGCTCGGGTGACAAGGACGCAGACGGGCTGATCTCGCTGCTGACCCCGGTCATCAAGGGCTTCCTGACTGATCAGGGTTATGACATGACCGTTCAGGCGCAACAGATCTACGGCGGCCACGGCTACATCGAAGAATGGGGCATGTCGCAATACACCCGCGACGCCCGGATCGCGATGATCTACGAAGGTGCGAACGGTGTGCAGGCACTGGACCTTGTGGGCCGGAAACTGGCACAGGATGGCGGTAAGCACGTCATGGCCTTCTTCGACATGGTCAAAACCTTCTGCAAGGAAAACAGCGGCAAGGACGAAGCCTATGACAAGGCCTTCATCGAACCGCTGAAAGCCGCGTCCAAGGATCTGCAGGCAGCTGGAATGTACTTCATGCAGGAAGGTATGAAGAACCCGAACAACGCACTGTCCGGCTCTTATGACTTCATGCACATGTTCGGCCACGTCTGCCTGGGGCTGATGTGGGCACAGATGGCCAAGGCCGCGCAGGACGCGCTGGACGATGGTGCGTCGGACAAAGAATTCTACGAAACCAAGATCAACACGGGCCGATTCTACATGGCACGTCGCCTGCCTGCCACGGCAATGCACCTGGCCCGCATCCAGACCGGAGCGGACACGGTCATGGCTCTGGAGGCCGCGAACTTCTGATCAATCTCCGGTTTCGGGGCCCCGCCCCGGAACCGGCTTTTCGGAGGAGACACAATGCCAAAACGCTTTCGCCTGACCCGTCGCATTCCGGTCGCCATGACCGAGGACGGTTACCGCAGGCTCAGGGCTTTTGCCCGCGATGCCGGGCTGGACGAAGGCGAAGCACTGTCGTTTCTGTTCGAGAACTTCAACAGCGTCATAGATGAGGAGAACCTGACGCGCCGGCTACGAGAATTCAATACCGAGCTTGAGGCGCGCAAACGCTGACGGCTTTATTCGCACCCGTTTTGGGCGTGCGTGTTTTCAGAAAGACGAACCTCATATCGACCAGACCGGTTCGGCTTTCTCGAAATACGCAGATTGCGGCACTGCACCATGCGCCTTGGGAGGGGCGATCGCATGACCATAAAACTTCACTGTTTCGGCGAGAGCGGAAATTCTTACAAGGCCGCACTGGCGCTGGAAATGTCCGGGCTGGACTGGGAACCGGTCTTTGTCGATTTCTTCAATGGTGAGACACGCACGCCCGAATACCGCGCCGAGGTCAACGAGATGGGTGAAGCCCCCGTCATGATCGACGGCGATTTTCGCACCACACAATCCGGAGCGATCCAAGCCTATGTAACCGAGAAATCGGGCAAGTTCGGCGGCAAGGATCGGGACGAGAATTACGATATTTTCCGCTGGGTACTGTGGGACAATCACAAGCTCAGCTCGGTGGCAGGGTTGACCCGTTTCCTGATCCACTTCTTGCCCGAAAAGCACCGCAACCCGGATGTCATCGCTTTCAATCAAGGGCGCTTGAAGGCGGCCTATGAAACTCTGAACAACCACCTTGAAGGCCGCGATTGGATCATCGGAGACGGCGTGACTAACGCCGATCTCAGCTGCTGCGGCTACCTCTACTACCCCGAACCATTCGGCTTTGACCGGGGCGACTGGCCCCATATCGACGCTTGGCTGTCTCGCCTCAGCGAACAGCCCGGCTGGAAACACCCATATGACCTGATGCCCGGCAAACCGTCGGATCGAGCTTAAGGAGAAGACCCATGACCGAAGCTTACATTTATGATGCCCTGCGCACGCCGCGCGGAAAGGGCCGCAAGGATGGCAGCCTGCACGAGGTAACCTCGGTGCGCCTGTCCGCCCTGACCCTGAACGCGATGAAAGAGCGCAACAACCTCGAAGGCCACGCCGTCGAGGACGTGATCTGGGGCAACGTTACGCAGGTGATGGAGCAAGGCGGCTGTCTGGCACGTTCCGCGGTTCTGGCCTCCGAACTCGATCAGTCGATCCCTGGCCTGGCCATCAACCGTTTCTGTGCCTCGGGTATGGAAGCCGTGAACCTGGCGGCAAATCAAGTCAAAGGCGGCGCAGGCGAAGCCTATATCGCCGGTGGTGTCGAAATGATGGGCCGCGTGGCCATGGGCAGCGACGGTGCCGCGATTGCTGTCGATCCCACGCTGGCGATGGACACCTATTTCGTTCCGCAAGGTATCTCGGCCGACATCATCGCGACCGAGTATGGTTTCAGCCGGGATGACGCAGACGCGCTGGCGGTGGAATCCCAGAGACGCGCGGCAGAGGCTTGGGAAGACAACCGGTTCGAAAAATCGGTCATCACCATCAAGGATCAGAACGGCCTGACCATTCTGGACCGCGACGAATACATGCGCCCCGGCACCGACATGCAGAGCCTTGGATCTCTGAACCCGTCCTTCGCGATGATGGGTGAGCAGATGCCGGGCTTCGACAAGGTGGCAATGCTAAAATACCCGCACCTTGAGCGGATCAACCATATCCACCACGCGGGCAACAGCTCGGGCATTGTGGACGGTGCCGCCGCTGTTCTGATCGGCAACAAGGAATTCGGTGAGAAATACGGCCTGAAACCGCGCGCCCGGATCAAAGCGACCGCCAAGATCGGCACTGACCCGACTATCATGCTGACCGGCCCGGTTCCGGTGACCGAGAAGATCCTCGCCGACAACGGTATGAAGATCAGCGATCTGGACCTGTTCGAAGTGAACGAAGCCTTCGCCTCGGTAGTTTTGCGCTTCCAACAAGCATTCGAAGTCGATCCCGCGCTGGTCAACGTCAACGGCGGTTCGATCGCGATGGGGCACCCGCTCGGCGCGACCGGTGCGATGATCATCGGCACGCTGCTGGATGAGCTTGAGCGTCAGGACAAGGAAACCGGTCTGGCCACGCTCTGCATCGCCTCCGGTATGGGTGCGGCAACCATTATCGAGCGGGTCTGATGCCCAAGCTGGATCTCTCTCAGATCCCGTTCAAGGGTGGCTCGGCCTATCCCGGCAAGCTGGCCGAGGCGACCGCAGGTCGTTTCGTGCAGCGCGTCGGTGATGCGGGCGGGCTGACCCAATACGGGGTCAATATCGTGCGGCTGGAACCGCAGGGCCTGTCTTCGCTGCGTCACTACCACATGGAGCAGGACGAGTTCGCCATCATGCTCAGCGGCAAATGCGTGCTGATCGACGACGATGGCGAGCATGAGATGCAGCCCGGCGACTGCGCCGCTTGGCCAGCAGGTGAGGCCAACGGCCATCACCTTGTGAACAAAACCGATGCGCCCGCGACCTTTCTGGTGGTGGGCACACGGACCCCGACCGAGACCGGCTATTACAGCGACATAGACATGATGGTGAAGGATGATGAGAACGGATTCGCCTTCACCCGCAAGGACGGCAGCCCGCTGACGGCTGACCAGATTGGAGATGACAATGACTGATTTCACTCTGACCAAAGACGCGGACGGCGTCGCCTTTGTTACCTGGGACGCTCAGGGCAAATCCATGAACGTGATGACCCGCGAAGCGTTTGAACTTGTCAGCACGCTGGTTGACCAGGCGTTGGAAGATGACGAAATCAAAGGTGTCGTCATTACCAGTGGCAAAGAAGGTTCCTTCGCTGGCGGCATGGACCTGAACACGCTGGCCACTATCCGGCAGGAAGCAGGTGATGAGCCGGCACAGGCGCTGTTCGACTTCGTCATGGGTGGCCACCACATCCTGCGTAAGCTGGAATTGGCGGGCATGGACCCCAAGACCAAGAAAGGCGGCAAGCCGGTGGCCTGCGCCATCAACGGCACCTGCGCAGGGATCGGAACCGAGATAGCGCTGGCCTGTCACCACCGCGTCATGACTTCGAACCCCAAGGCCAAGATCGGTCTGCCGGAAATCATGCTTGGCATCTTCCCCGGCGGCGGCGGCACCATGCGTTTCAGCCGTATGGTTGGCGCGATGGCAGCGGCCCCGGTCCTGCTGGAAGGCAAGATGATGGACCCGGCCAAGGCCAAGGGCGCACAGCTGATCGACGCCGTGGCGGACGATCCGGTTGCGGCGGCGAAAGAGTGGGTTCTGAACGCCAAAGACGCTGATCTGGTCAAACCTTGGGACGCCAAGGGCTACAAGATGCCCGGCGGTGCGCCCTATCACCCTGCCGGTTTCATGACCTTCGTCGGCGCCAATGCAATGGTGAACGGCAAGACCCAAGGCGCTTTCCCGGCGGCCAAAGCCCTGCTGAGTTCAATCTACGAAGGTGCATTGGTAGATTTCGACACTGCTCTGCGGATCGAAGCGCGCTGGTTCACCAATATTCTGATGAACCCCTCCTCGTCGGCAATGATCCGCTCGCTGTTCCTGAACAAGGAAGCATTGGAGAAAGGCGCGGTGCGCCCCAAGGACGTGCCAGATCAGCGGGTCAAAAAGGTTGGCGTTCTGGGTGCGGGCATGATGGGGGCCGGCATTGCACTGGTCTCGGCGCAGGCCGGAATGGAAGTGGTTCTGGTCGACCGCGATCAGGAAGCTGCCGACAAAGGTAAGGCCTATACCGAGACCTATCTGGACAAGGGTATGAAGCGCGGCAAGGTCACGGCCGAAAAGAAGGAAGCCATGCTGGCCCGCATCACCGCGACGCCCGATCTGGAGCACCTAAAAGGCTGCGATCTGATCATCGAAGCCGTGTTCGAAGATCCAGGCGTGAAAGCAGAGATGACCCAAAAGGTCGAGGCTATCATCCCCGAGGATTGCATTTTTGCTTCGAACACCTCGACCCTGCCGATCACCGATCTGGCCAAAGCATCCGCACGGCCTGAGCAGTTCATCGGCATCCACTTCTTCTCACCGGTTGAGAAGATGTTCCTGGTCGAGATCATCAAGGGCAAGGAAACTGGTGATCGTGCCGTGGCCAAGGCGCTGGACTATGTCCGTCAGATCAAGAAGACGCCAATCGTGGTCAACGATGCTCGGTTCTTCTACGCCAACCGCTGTATCATCCCCTATATCAATGAAGGTGTGCGGATGATCGCCGAAGGTGTGAACCCGGTGCTGATCGACAATGCCGCGCGTCAACTGGGGTTCCCGGTGGGGCCGATCCAGCTGACCGATGAGACCTCGATTGATCTTGGGGCCAAGATTGCCCGCGCGACCAAAGCAGCGATGGGCGATGCTTACCCGGAAAGCCCCTCGGATGATCTGATCTTCTGGATGGAGGAACTGGGCCGTCTGGGCCGCAAGGCCAATGCGGGTTTCTTCGACTATGACGAAAAGGGCAAGCGCACCGAATACTGGAAAGGCCTGCAGGAGAAATACCCGCATGCCGAGGACCAGCCCGACTTGATCGAAGTACAGGAACGCCTGATGTTCGCGCAGGTTCTGGAAGCGGTCCGGGCGCTGGAGGAAGGCGTTCTGGAAGACATCCGCGAAGGCGACGTAGGCGCGATCCTTGGCTGGGGCTTTGCACCTTGGTCGGGCGGCCCGCTGAGCTGGCTGGACATCATCGGCACGCCTTACGCGGCCGAGCGTTGCGATCAACTGACCGAAGCTTACGGTGAACGTTTCGCCTGCCCGCCACTGCTGCGTGAGATGGCCGAAAAGGGCCAGAGCTTCTACAGTCGCTTCGCACCCGAAGCCAAGGCTGCCTAAACAAAAACGCTGGCGCATGCCCCCAATGCGCCAGCGTCACCTTGTAGTTTCAGATAGCTTCCCGTTCAGATCATCATCACAGGCCGACCCGGCCGCCCGGGCCGACGCGCACCCCTGACCGGCCGCACCGGAACAATCGGATGATCAAAAACCGGCGCAGGAACCGAGCCCAGCGAATTTGCCAGAACACCAATATCGCCGCGTCTTGTCGTCAGATATATCAAATCCGCAGCGGCTTCGCCCGCGACGACCTCATACGAAGCACCACCGGCAAGGCTGATCGATCCAAAGCGACCCGCGGGACAAAAGGCCCGAAATCCACCCTCGATATAGATCACTTCATCCCGATCGAAGAACAGGGTGCTGATGTCGAAATAAGTCGCAGGCACATCCGAGGTTATCCGGAACATGCCGCTCAGTAGTCTGGCTGAAACAACCGGCAGGCTAACGGGCAGTGTGATCGGATCATGACCCAGCTTGGTGTTGTCCAATGCGACGCCCTGTTCGGGCATCAGCCAGACCGGACGCCCATTATAGGCCGCGTTTGACGGCACTCTGACCGGCATGCTTTCCGAGTTGTTTTCTCCGGGCGGCACCGTGATGCAGTCCGTCGCAACGCGGTTTATCGGTTGGAAACCATTATCCAAAGTTCGAACAAAGTCACCGACCCGCAACTCTTCGACCAGCTTCCACCCACCCTTTGTCGCAACCTTTGTACCGTGTACCAGCCCACCCCGGCGCGCGTTCAGCGCTACTTGCGGCTCAGCTCTCCCCTGGTATTCGGACCCTTCAGCAAAATCTATTACACTCTGTACCTTCAACAAGAACCCACCCACCTATTACACACAAAAACTAAGTCTTATGAGTATCACAGGATCAGGTGGCGCGACTTATTTTTGACATATTGTGGCCCAATTTGGGTCATTTCAGGCCCGTCAAGCCCTTGAAAAAGGAACAACAACGAAAATCCATATATAATTGGAATCAATCTGGAAACTATCTGCTGCTGGCCGGATCAAATGCATACCCGAATCTGGCAATGTCCTCGGCACAGGCTTCGGCAACCGCCGCAGCCGTATGGTCAGAATAGTAGCTGCGGTAGTCCGCACGCCGCCCTGACCGGTTGAGACGGGGCAAAGTCACATGGAATCCAAGATGGTCATCCAAGGGGGCCGCGTCCTGTTCGAAATGCTCAAGTCGGATGAATAAGCGGCACTGCTCGACCCCGTCGGCGCGAGTCACGTACCGGCGGGCAGGGTTCAGACGGAACGATTGCCTAATATCGAGATGTTGCACAAACCCATCGAAGGGCAAGGACTTTGCCAGCGAGACCGACGCGTGATCAAAGCTCTGCTCGCGTAACCAGTGATAGTAGCTGACGATCCGGTCCCACGGGTTACGCACCAAGGTGAACACGGTCAGCACCTGCAGTTCTTCAATCGAAAGAACCCCGTCGATATCCGCCAGCGTGGAATGTTTCCACAAACGTCCCCTGCCAGTCAGAGCCTTGGCGCGCCTGCGGCGCTTGATGGCCTTGGGCGTGTCTCCGAACAGGATGTCATCCTTCATCGCCCGCTGTTCTAACGCTTGCGACAGTGATGTACCGCCCGTTTTAGGGATGTGAACGAAAACATAGCCGCGCCCGCGCGAGATGATCATGCCGTCTTCCCCAATGCGGCGGCACGCCGTGACCGCCAGCCCAGCAGTGCCCCAGCAAGCGCGATCAGCCCGATCCCGGCAATCTGCATGACGCCGATCACCTGACCCAGCGCGACCCAGGCGAATAATGGGCCGAAGATCATCACCGAGTATTCGAACACCGCGACATAAGAGGTCTCACCGATCTGATAGGATTTGATCAGCATGAAGACTGCAATCGTGGACCCAACCGCCTGCACGGCGATCCAGAGCAGCGCCGGTTTCATCTCCCACACCATGCCCCGCGTCACGAAACCATCCGCAAAGGAATGTGGCAAGGTCGAGAACACGGCCAGCCCAATCGCCCCGGCTAGCCCAAGGGTGGCGATCATCGCTGCCAGCAGCGCCACAGTGCTTTCCTGCGCGCAATGGCTGCGCGTGATGATGGAACTGAGCGCATAGAAGAACCCTCCGGCCACCGGCAACAGGGTTTGCGCATCAAATTCATAGGGGTTGGGCTGCAGCACACACAGGATACCGACAAACCCGATTACAACAGCCAAAATGCGCCACGGGCCTATCCTCTGCCCCATCGCAAGGGCCGTAATCAGCAGAACGAATATTGGCGAAGTGAACAACCCCGCCAACGCCTGTGCTATTGGCATCAGCGCCAGCGATGCAAAATAAAACAACATCGCCAGCGTAATCAGAACGCTGCGCAGGATAACCGGCCCCAGCCGTCGCGGGCGCAGACTGCCCAATCCTAGCAGCGACAGACCAACGATCAGCGGCAACATCAGCAGGGCGCGGCTCAGGTGGAACTGCCACAGGCCAATCGTTTCAGCCAACAGGATCACCACGTTGTCAATCACTCCGATGATCGCCATGGCGCCAACCATCAGGGCCGAGGCCAAAACTGGTGAGGTCTGACTGTTCGCCTGCATTCATAGCCCCGGTTACAAAGTGTTGTGCAGCGGCGTGGTTTGCCGCGCATCATGCTATCCAGCACATTTCACAATCCGCGCGCAACAGGTTTGCGCCCTTGGATTTTACCATGCTAAGCTAAGTCAAAATAATCACGAGCATACCTCACCTTGAAGACGGCACTTAAACAGTACCAGCGGATCGAAGCCACCGGTCTGTGGCGTCCCTCGCCCGATGCGCAACGGCGAGAGGTCGTAGTGTCGCTTGGTGAAGCCACGCTGACTATATCGGACTTCAATGAACAGGCTCTGACCCATTGGTCTCTGGCTGCACTGGAACGGCAAAATCCGGGTGTGTTTCCGGCAATCTTCAACCCTGACGGTGACCGGGACGAAACGCTGGAACTGGCAGAATCCGAAACCACGATGATCGAGGCGATCGACCGGCTGCAACGGGCCATCGAACGGGCGCGCCCGCATCCGGGTCGGTTGCGCTGGTTCAGCGTCGCCGGTGTCGTGGCTGCCGTAGCGGCGCTGTTGCTGCTGTGGCTACCGTCCGCGTTGCAGAACCACGTTGTCGCGGTCGTACCGGACATCAAGCATCAGGATATCGGGAACACAATTCTGCACCGGATCGAGCGAGTATCTGGGCGGGCCTGCGCCTCCGAAGACGCAGAGGCGGCACTGGATCAACTGGCCGCCCGCACCGGGGTTCGGAAGGTCATCATTCTTCCCGCCGGGGTGCAAACCAGCCTCAGCCTGCCGGGCGGCATCGTGCTACTGAACCGAGCCCTGGTAGAGGATCACGAAGATCCCTCGGTCGCTGCGGGCTACATCATCGCCGAACGCGCAAGAGCCGAGGCGCAAGATCCGCTGGACGATCTGCTGGACCGCACCGGCGCTACGACAGCCTTCCGCCTGCTGACGACCGGAGAACTGACGCCGGAGAACGTCGACATCTACACCGAGCAGGTTCTGTCGGAACCACGTCCCACCCTGCCCGAGGATGATTTGCTTGAAGTCTTCGCCCAAGCCGCGCTGCCATCGACCCCCTATGCCTATGCAATGGATGTTACCGGCGAGACGGTGTTGGGCCTGATCGAGGCCGACCCGATGGCGGGTCGCCCCCTGCAACAGATTCTGCCGGACCGTGATTGGGTCCGGCTTCAGAATATCTGCGGCGAATAGCTTACTTGGTGCCGAACATCCGGTCGCCCGCATCGCCCAGACCAGGCATGATGTAGCCTTTCGAATTCAACTCGCGATCCAAAGACGCCGTCACAATTTTCACATCCGGATGCGCCTCTTTCATGCGCTCTACACCTTCGGGCGCGGCCAGCAGGCAGAGGAAACGGATATCGGTCGCACCCGCCTTTTTCAGCAGATCTATCGCTGCGGCCGAGCTGTTGCCGGTGGCCAGCATAGGATCAACGGCTATAACAAGACGGTCCTTCAGACCTTCGGGGGCCTTGAAGTAATACTGCACCGGTTTCAGAGTCTCTTCGTCGCGATACAGGCCGACAAACCCGACGCGCGCCGAGGGCACCAGCTCAAGCACGCCATCCAACATTCCGTTGCCCGCACGCAGGATCGACACCAGCGCCAATTTCTTGCCGGCCAGAATGGGGGCGTCCATCTCCTCCATCGGAGTTTCGATGTGGCGGGTGGTCAAAGGCATCTCACGCGTGACCTCATAGGCCAGCAGCAGCGTGATCTCGCGCAGCAACTGACGGAACTCAGCGGTCGAGGTGCCCTTGTCTCGCATGAGCGTCAGTTTGTGCTGCACCAGCGGATGGTCAACGACGGTCAGGTGTTCGCTCATGTTCTCTCCAGTCTTTTCTTGACCCGCGCTCGGGTGTTTTCATCGCAGAAGGCCGCGTTCAGGGCCGTATCATTCAGAGCAGCAAAATCTTCGATCTCCCAGCCGAAGGCTTGGCTCAACATCTCATATTCGCGCCGCATGGTGGTGTGGAAAAACGGCGGGTCGTCGGTTGAGATAGTGACGTTGACCCCGTGGTCGCGCAACCGGGCAATCGGGTGCGCTGCGAAATCGGGGAACAAGCCCAAAACCACATTAGAGCCCGGACACACCTCGAGCGTGATTTCACGATCGACCAGTTCGCGAACCAAGTCAGGATCTTCGATGGCGCGGACGCCATGGCCCACACGCTCCACACCCAGATCGCGTACCGCGTCGCGCACGCTTTCCGGCCCGCCGAATTCACCGGCATGGGTGGTTAGGCACAACCCGGCTTCGCGGGCGCAGTCGAAGGCCCATTTGTAGTCGCCCTGCGTTCCGACGGATTCGTTGCCACCCATGCCAAAGCCGGTGATCCAGTCTCCGGCCGTCTCGGCGGCGCAGTGGGCGCTGCGTTTTGCCTGTTCCGGTCCGAAATGGCGGACACAGGTGACAACTCCGCGAAGGGTGATATCAAACTTGCGCTCGGCCTCATCCGCCGCGTCTTGAATGGCGTTCAGATAGTCACGCCAGGCGTGCAGGTCTCCGCCGCCGCAAAAATCAGGGCTAAGGAAGGTCTCAGAGTAAACCACGCCATTGGCGGCGCTTTCCTCAAGGATCGCTAACGTCAGGCGACGGAAATCCTCGGGCGTTTTCAGCACCTCGCAGGCGGCCTCGTAGACGCTGAGGAAATGGGCAAAATCGCGGAAGTCATAGCTACCGTCTGGCTTGAAAATCCCGCTCAGGTCGATGCGCTTTTCATGCGCCAACTGGCGGATAAAGGCGGGCGGGGCCGCACCTTCGTGGTGCAGGTGCAACTCGATCTTGGGCAGGTCTGCGACGGTCATAGAAAGCTCTTCCCCGGTCCTTGCGCCGGAATGTTCAGATGGTGCGCAATGCTGGCGGCGACGTCAGCGAATTCGACCGCACCGATCTGCCCAGTGCCGCGTCCGGCGATCAGCACTGGCACTTGTTCGCGCGTGTGGTCGGTGCCGATCCAGCTGGGATCATTGCCGTGATCGGCAGTCAGCAGCATCAGGTCGCCGGGACGCAAGCGCGTCAGGATCGCACCGATCTCATGGTCGAACCACTCCAGCGCCCGGGCGTACCCGCTGATGTCACGGCGGTGGCCATAAAGGCTGTCGAACTCGACGAAATTGGCGAAGGTCAGGCTGCCCTCTTCGGCCTCATCCACCAGGTCGGACAGGTGGCCCATCAACTCGGCATCCGAGCCTTTTAGTAGGGTGTCGATCCCCTGCATCGAGAAGATGTCGCCAATCTTGCCCACCGCATGAACACGCCGCCCGGCGTCCTGCGCCCAGTTCGTCAGAACCGGCGCAGGCGGCAGGATGGCGAAATCCTTGCGGTTGATGGTGCGGGTGAAACCCTGTTCAGGCGAGCCTACAAAGGGCCGTGCAATGACCCGCCCCACTTTCATTTCATGCAGTCGCGGGGCCAGTGTTTTGCACATGTCCAAGAGACGATCGAGGCCAAAGCTTTCCTCATGTGCGGCGATCTGGAACACGCTGTCAGCCGAGGTGTAGCAAATCGGCCAACCGGTTCGCATATGTTCCGCTCCCAGTTCTGCGATGATGGCGGTGCCCGAGGCGTGGCAGTCGCCCAAAATACCCTCAGTGCCGGCGGCCTCGGCGGCAGCTCGGCTTAGGTCGGTGGAAAAAGATGGCGTGGTGTCCGGGAAATAGTGCCAGTCCCACGGCACCGGCAGACCCGCCAGTTCCCAATGACCCGAAGGCGTGTCCTTGCCGCGCGAATGTTCGCGCGCGCAGCCCCAAATGCCCGTTTGCGCGGCCTCCAACCCCGGTGTTTTCGCCCCCGAGGCCAAGCGTGTGGCAGCGCCCAGACCCAACGCATCCAGATAGGGTAAACGCAACGGCCCCGAACGCCCATCCTCGGCGCGCCCCTCAGCGCAAGCCTGCGCGATATGGGCCAGAGAATTGGCGCCGGTATCGGGCGTTTCGCCATTAAAGAAACGGTCCGCATCCGGTGCACCGCCGATGCCGACAGAATCCATCACCACAAGAAAAGCGCGGGTCACGGTGTGATCCTTTCGTGAACAAGCGTCAACATCGCCCCTGCGTCCGGGCCTATCGTTATGGCATTCTTCACTGCATCAGCCGCTTGCCGGGCGGCATCTTCACGGGAAGCGTGGACCACCGCCAGCGGTGCGCCCTTTTCGATCCGGTCACCCAACCGGACAATGCCCGACATGCCAACCGCCGGGTCGATCACGTCATCCTCGACCTGCCGACCACCGCCCAGCGCAACCACAGCCAGGCCCAGCGTCTCGCCATCCATTGCGGTGATATAGCCGCTGGTTGCGGCGGGAACCTCAAGGATCACGCTGGCTTCGGGTAGATAGCGAGACCAATTATCAACAAACTTTAACGGCCCTCCCACGGCAGCCATCATGCGGCCAAACCGCTCGGCCGCGCGGCCATCGCGGATGACGTCGGTGATCTTGTCGCGCCCTTCATCAGCGGTTGCGAACATACCCGCATCGGCCAGCAGCATCCCGCCCAGTTCGGCCGAGATTTCGGCCAGTGGTTCATAATGCGCCTTGGTAAGAACGTTCATCACCTCGGCCACTTCCAACGCGTTGCCCAGCGAAGGGGCCAGAGGTTGATGCATATCGGTGATCACCGCCGATGTCCGGCACCCCGCTGCGTTGGCCGTTTCCGTCAGGGCCTGCGCCAGACGTCGTGCATCCTCCAAGGTCTTCATGAACGCGCCAGAGCCAACCTTGACGTCCAGCACCAGCGCCTCGGGGCTGGCCGCCAGTTTCTTGGACAAGATCGACGCGGTGATCAGATCCAGGCTTTCCACCGTCGCCGTTACATCACGGATCGCATAAAGCCGCTTGTCCGCGGGCGCTATCTGCCCCGTCGCACCGACAATAGCCGCACCGGTGTCGCGCAGGATCTGGGTCAGACGTTCCTGCCCAATCTGAGTACTGACGCCCGGGATGGATTCCAGTTTGTCCAGCGTGCCGCCGGTGTGACCCAGCCCCCGGCCCGAGATCATCGGAACATAGGCACCTAGTTCAGCCAGCGCAGGCGCCAGCACCAGTGAAACGCTGTCACCGACCCCTCCGGTCGAGTGTTTGTCGATCACCGGGCCATCAAAATCCCAACTGAGTACATCGCCGCTGTCGCGCATGGCCACTGTCAGGTCGGCACGCCCCTGCGCACCCAGCCCGCCCATGCAAACGGCCATGGCAAAGGCCCCGGCTTGCGCATCGCTGACGCCGCCATCGGCCAGACCTTGCGCGAACCATATCAGTTCCTCACCGGTGGGCACGTGCCCCCGGCGCAGCTTTGCGATGATCGAACGGGCGTCCATGGCCTCAGACGTCCTCCATATGCGAAGCGTCGAACGCCCCCGGCAGCAGGTCTCCGATCGTGGTTTCGAACTCGGCCCCATCGACCGTGGCCAACGTCACCTTGACGTCACGCTTGCCAAATTCAGCCAGTTTCTGACGGCATCCTCCGCAGGGCGGCACGGGTTGCGGAGAAGAAGCGACCACGTAAACCTCGGTCAAAGTCTGCTCGCCTGCGGCAACCATTGCGGCGATGGCCCCGGCCTCGGCACAGGTGCCTTCAGGATAGGCCACGTTTTCAACGTTGCAGCCGAAATAAACAGCGCCTGAAGTCGACCGGATCGCCGCGCCGACTTTGAAGTTGGAATAGGGTGCGTATGCTTTTTCCCGGACAGACAGTGCGGCGTCTTTCAAAGTCATAGCGATTCCCCAATTTTTGATCATCTGGTCAGAAAGACATACCCTAAATGAAACAACCCGGGGAGTTGAAGCCCCGGACAGAAGATTCCTTATCCCAAAGCGGTATTGAACCGACCCGGCAGCGTGACCTCGAGCAATTCAATATCGTCCGAGGGGGCAGCCAACCGAGTGCGCATACCGGGCGGGATGACAAAAGCATCCCCCTGTTCAAGCCGGAAGGGATCGCGGCCTTCGCCTTCCAGCGTGACTTCCCCATTCATGACGAATGTAAAGTGGATATCCGTGTCATGGGTAGCCCAGACCGGATCGCCCTGCCCTTTGCGCACGACCTGCACCCCTGCAACGCCCTTGGTATTCTCTGCAATCGTCGTGTCGCGGCATATATAGCCCGGCAGGCGAAACGGGCCCCACTCGGCGCCTTCCGCTTGATTGAAAACGAACCGCTGGCCCTGCCACTCCCGATCCGGGCGGTACCGAGGTGTGGGAAGTTCCATCTCATGATCGATCTCGGTTACATGTTCGGCGGGGACACCGATCTCGATCACCTGCACATTGTCGGATGCTTCGAGCACACGGTGGCGTATTTCCGGCGGCTGGATAAAGCAGTCGCCCGCCGTCAGGCGCATCTTGTCGCCCTGGTCTTCGTAAACCACATCGACCCAACCATGGATGCAGAAGATCAGCTGAAATCCGACTTTGTGGAAATGCACCATATCGGGAACAGGGCCACCGTCGGGAATACGAATATGGCTGGCGATGATCGACCCACCCAGCCGATCCGGCACCAGATCACGGTAATGCATCCCGGCCCGACCAATGATCCAAGGCGCCTGGTCCTTTAGCCTGCGCACCACGAAAGAATGAACCGTTTCCGGCATGACCAAGGGTGGGTTCAGTTCGTCAATCTCAACCCGGGTACCATTGGGAGCCACAAGGCTGCGCTGACCACCCGCGAAGTCGTCGGGGTTGTCCGTCAGAATACGCAGCGTTCCAGGTGTTTCGGGCGCATCCTTCTCGACCCGCAGGCGCAAACCGTAACCAGAGAACACAGCAATCCGCGGATCATCAGCGGGATAGATCATATCCATCCGCATCCCCAGAACTCTGGTGTAAAACGGAATATCGTCGCGCAATTCCTGCGTTGGCAGGCGGATTTCAGCTTGGGTCTGATTGTGCGGTTTGGTCATTGGTGGTCTCATCGGCCTTGGCTTTCGGCCATCCGATCAGAACGGCGGCCAAAATGCCAATCGAAAAGAACATCTCAAGCGTTTCTTCCAGCACGAACAGACGGGTCGCCATGACGTCCGTCATTTCGGTGCCTATGGCACTGCTGACTTCTTCCAACCCCTGCGCGACAACGGCGCACATACCGGCCAGAAAGAACACCAGTAGAAACGGCGCCCGTTCCTTCATAGCCCGCCAGGCGTTCGGCACCCCATGCCAGACAACCCCGCCCAGAACGATCACGGCCAGTACTATCCGCACCATTGTCATATCCAGCAGGACATCCAGACCGTGCAGAATAAAATAGGGTGTGCTGTCCACGGCATAAATATCGGCCTCAAGCTCTCGTTCCGCCAGCAACAGCAGGACCACGCCAATATACAGGCGGCTGATCCCGCGATACCGATAGAGCGCTATCAATCCGGCGGCCAGCAAAGCCGCAGCCGAGCCGGTTTCGATCAGACCGCCCTCTTGGTTGAACTCCGCCGCCTGCATCGGCCACAGCGAGATGGCACACAGGATCACAATACCCAGAACAATGACTGCGCTGAACGTAGCACTAAATCTGCCTTTTTTCGACGAGAGGGCCGCGACCGTCTCGACGTCTTTCTGATAGCTCATGCCGGTTTTCTCGATACAAAAGGGGGTGGGTTCGAAAGTTGCGGGAATTTAAATGTTTTGCGACGGAAATCAAGCACAGCGGCAAAACGGCCCGCTCTGAGTTCTTAAGTGACGCAGCGTAGCCAAGCTGGAAAAATTAGTTTAGGGCTAAATCAAATTTCAAAATGGAGCTGAATCTCGATGTCGGATACACCCAGTCTGCGGCAGGCCGCACTTGAATATCACGCCCATCCAAAGCCCGGGAAGCTGGAAATCAAGGCGACCAAGCCGATGGCGAACGGCCGTGATCTGGCGCGTGCCTATTCACCCGGTGTCGCCGAGGCCAGCCTTGAGATCAAGGCGGATGCAGCCAATGCTGAACTGTATACAGCACGAGGCAATCTTGTAGCCGTCGTTTCGAACGGAACGGCAGTTCTGGGGCTGGGCAATATCGGCGCGCTGGCCTCAAAACCGGTGATGGAGGGCAAGGCGGTTCTGTTCAAGAAGTTCGCCGGCATCGACTGTTTCGATATCGAGGTCGATCAGCCTGATCCGGAAAAGCTTGCCGACATCGTCTGCGCGCTTGAACCGACCTTTGGCGCGATCAACCTGGAAGACATTAAGGCCCCCGATTGCTTTATCGTCGAAAAGCTGTGTCGCGAGCGGATGAACATCCCGGTCTTTCACGATGATCAGCACGGAACTGCCATCGTGGTGGGTGCGGCTGCCAAGAACGCGCTGCATGTGGCCGGAAAGAACTTTGAGGATATCAAAGTTGTCTCAACCGGTGGCGGCGCGGCGGGGATCGCCTGCCTTAGCATGTTGGTAAAACTGGGTGTCAAGCGCGAGAACATCTGGCTGTGCGACATTCACGGGTTGGTCTACGAGGGCCGCGCCGAGGATATGAACCCGCACAAGGATCAGTTCGCGCAGAAATCCGACCTGAGGACACTGGATGACGTGATTGGCGATGCTGACCTGTTCCTTGGCCTCAGCGGTCCCAATGTGCTCAAACCCGAGATGGTTGGAAAAATGGCCAAGCGCCCGATCATCTTCGCGCTTGCCAACCCGTCGCCTGAAATCCTACCCGATGCCGCACGAGAGGTCGCCCCGGATGCGATCATCGCCACCGGCCGAAGCGACTTTCCCAATCAGGTCAACAACGTGCTGTGCTTCCCCTTCATATTCCGGGGTGCGCTGGATGTGGGGGCGACCGAAATCAACGACGAAATGCAGATTGCTTGTGTGGACGGAATCGCCGAGATGGCCCGCGCCACCACCAGCGCCGAAGCCGCCGCGGCCTATAAGGGTGAACAACTGACCTTCGGTCCGGACTATCTGATTCCGAAGCCGTTTGACCCGCGCCTTGTCGGTGTCGTGTCCTCTTCCGTAGCCAAGGCAGCGATGAATAGCGGCGTCGCCAAGCGCCCGATTGACGATATCGAGGCGTATAAAGAACGCCTGAACCAGACCGTGTTCAAATCCGCCCTGCTGATGCGCCCGGTATTCGAGGCCGCCGCCGCCGCATCGCGCCGGATTGTCTTCGCCGAGGGCGAGGATGAACGTGTCCTGCGTGCCGCACAGGCCATTCTGGAAGAAACCACCGAAACGCCCATTCTAATCGGGCGTCCCGATGTCATCAACGCTCGCTGCGAGCGGCTGGGGCTGACGGTCCGCCCTGGCGAGGATTTCCAGATCGTGAACCCGCAGGACGACCCCCGGTATTATGACTATTGGAACTCGTACCACGAGATCATGCAGCGCCGAGGCGTGACGCCCGATCTGGCCAAGGCGATCATGCGCACGAACAACACCGCGATTGCCGCCATCATGGTGCACCGGGACGAGGCCGACAGTATGATCTGCGGCACATTCGGCGAGTACCGTTGGCATCTGAACTACGTGCAACAGGTTCTGGCCGACGGCGACTTGCGTCCCCATGGCGCGCTGTCATTGATGATCCTGGAAGATGGCCCCCTGTTTATCGCCGACACCCATGTGCGGCAATTGCCAACGCCTGAGGAACTGGCCGAATCCACAATCGGGGCTGCGCGCCACGTGCGCCGTTTCGGGATCGAACCGAAGATCGCGTTCTGCTCGCAATCGCAGTTTGGCAATCAGGCCGAAGGGTCGGGCAAACGTCTCCGCGCTGCGCTGAAGATTCTCGATTCCGATCCGCGCGACTTTACTTATGAAGGTGAGATGAACCTCGATCTGGCGCTGGACCCGGAGCTGCGGTCGCGGATATTCCCGAACTCACGTCTGGAGGGCGCGGCAAATGTTCTGATCTTTGCCCATGCGGATGCGGCCAGCGGTGTACGCAATATCCTGAAGATGAAAGCCGACGGTCTGGAGGTTGGGCCGATCCTGATGGGGATGGGCAACAAGGCACATATCGTGACCCCGTCCATCACGGCTCGCGGCTTGCTGAACATGGCTGCCATTGCCGGAACCCCGGTGGCGCATTACGGCTAACGCCCGTAACAGATGCTCGGGTGCCCGCGTCGGCATCCGAGCGCAAGCTGAGCGTCGGTGATTCTTTGCATGTATAGATTTGCAGATTTGCAAAAACTAAAGCTCGTTACGCGCAACTTTGCTCCACCAAATTACTTTGCAAAACTTTGCAGGCGATTCTAGTACATTCTGCAAATATTTTGCGATAAAGTGACGCCCCGTCATTCCCCTCGCTTGTGCGCAGCCCCCTGCCCACCTTACACACTGCACAAGGGATTTAAGGAGGAGACCAACGTGGCATATCAGGACGTTTACGAAAGCTGGAAATCCGATCCAGAGGCATTCTGGATGGAGGCCGCAAAAGGAATAGATTGGGTTCAACCTCCGACCAAGGCATTGTTTGACGACAATGCGCCGATGTATGAATGGTTCTGCGACGCCAAGGTCAACACCTGCTGGAACGCAGTGGATCGCCACGTCGAAAACGGCCGCGGAGAGCAGACGGCCATCATCTATGATAGCCCGATCACCCACACCAAGCGCGAGATTTCCTATGTCGAGCTGCGCAACCGTGTTGCCAATCTGGCCGGGGCGCTGCGGGCCAAGGGCGTCGAAAAGGGTGACCGGGTCATCATCTATATGCCTATGATCCCCGAAGCGCTTGAGGCGATGCTGGCCTGCGCCCGTCTCGGTGCTGTGCACTCGGTTGTTTTCGGCGGGTTTGCCAGCAACGAACTGGCTGTCCGCATTGACGACGCCAAGCCCAAAGCTATCATCGCCGCCTCGTGCGGGATGGAACCGGGCCGGGTGGTGCACTATAAACCCCTGCTCGACGGCGCCGTCGAGATGGCTAGCCACAAGCCCGATTTCTGCGTGATCTTCCAGCGCGAGCAGGAAGTAGCGCAACTGATCGAGGGGCGTGACTATAACTGGCACGGGTTCCAATACGGTGTTGAACCAGCGGAATGTGTACCAGTAGACGGCAATGATCCGGCTTATATCCTGTACACCTCGGGCACGACTGGCGCGCCAAAGGGTGTCGTGCGCCCGACCGCAGGCCATCTGGTGGCGCTGAACTGGACGATGAAGAATATCTATGATGTCGATCCCGGTGATGTATTCTGGGCGGCGTCAGACGTGGGCTGGGTCGTGGGGCATTCCTACATTTGCTATGCCCCGCTGATCCACGGCAACACCACCATTGTCTTTGAAGGCAAGCCGGTCGGCACCCCCGACGCGGGCACCTTCTGGCGGGTGATTTCCGAACACAAGGTTAAAAGCTTCTTCACCGCCCCCACCGCTATCCGCGCCGTAAAGCGCGAAGACCCCAAGGGCGAGATGCTGGCAAAATACGATCTGTCCAGCCTGCGTGCCCTGTTCCTGGCAGGTGAACGTGCCGACCCTGATACGATCGAATGGGCGCAGGACGCGTTGAAAGTTCCGGTGATCGACCACTGGTGGCAGACAGAAACCGGCTGGGCCATCGCAGGCAACCCGCTTGGGATCGAGGAACTGCCGGTCAAGCTGGGCTCACCGGCCAAGCCGATGCCGGGTTATGACGTGCAAATTCTGGACGAGGGCGGCCATCCGATGAAGCCGGGTGAGCTGGGTGCAATTGCAGTCAAACTGCCTCTGCCTCCGGGCACCTTGCCAACGCTGTGGAACGCAGAAGAACGCTTCAAAAGCTCGTACCTGAACCACTTCCCCGGCTACTACGAAACCGGCGATGCGGGTATGATTGATGAGGACGGCTACCTTTATATCATGGCGCGCACCGATGACGTGATCAACGTCGCAGGCCACCGCCTGTCCACTGGCGGGATGGAAGAGGTTCTGGCCGCCCACCCCGACGTCGCCGAATGTGCGGTGATCGGCGTGACCGATCAGCTCAAAGGTCAGATGCCGGTTGGCTTCCTGTGCCTGAACGCGGGTTGCGACCGCGACCATGGCGAGGTCGTGCAGGATGTGGTCAAGCTGGTCCGCGAAAAGATCGGCCCGGTGGCAGCTTTCAAGAAGGCCGTCGTGGTGGATCGCCTACCCAAGACCCGGTCGGGCAAAATCCTGCGCGGTACGATGGTGTCGATTGCGGACAGCCAGGACTACAAGATGCCCGCGACCATCGACGATCCGGCCATCCTGGACGAGATCAGCGTGGCGCTGAAATCCATAGGCTACGCCCAGTAAACACGCTGCGGGCGGTCTCTGGCCGCCTGCCTAGCGCCTTTCCCTTGCAACCGGGAACAGGGCCCCTACTGTCTGACCAAGACAATGAGGCCACATGACACATTCCGACATCTGGCGATTGAGCGCCACCGACCTGACCACTCTCACCCGCAGCGGTGACCTGAGCGCCGAAGACGCGGTGCGCGCGTCCATTGACCGGATGCATCAGGTCAACCCGGACCTGAACGCGGTAGTCGAGGACCTGAGTGCCGAGGCCCTGGAGCGTGCGCGCGACCTCGATCAGGCCCGGGCTAACGGAACGGTTCCCGGGCCGCTGCACGGCGTGCCGGTGACGATCAAAATCAACGTCGATCAAAAGGGACATGCCACGTCGAACGGTGTCGTGGCCTTGAAAGACGTGATTGCCCCCGATGACGCTCCGGTCGTGCGAAACTTGCAAAACGCCGGGGCGGTGGTGATCGGGCGGACCAATACGCCCGAGTTTTCGTTCCGCGCCGACACTGACAACCCTCTGCACGGGCGCACGCACAATCCGTGGGGGCGACACATCTCAGCCGGCGGCTCTTCGGGCGGTGCCGGTGCAGCCGTAATGGCCGGGATTGGCGCGCTGGCGCATGGCAATGATATTGGTGGCAGCCTGCGCTTTCCGGCGGCTGCCAACGGTGCAGTCACGGTAAAGCCCGGTCTTGGTCGCGTACCAGCTTGGAATCCGAGCCAACAGGCCGAGCGCGGAATTCTGGCGCAATCCATGTCCGTACAAGGACTAATCACACGCTGCGCCGCCGATTTTCACCTGTCGATGCCCAGCCTGATCGCAGGCGACCCGCGCGATCCGTTCCACGTGCCGATGCCTTGGCGAGGAGAAACGCAGGACGGCCCCATCAAGGTTGCCTTTACCAAGGACACCTTTGGCTATGCCTTGCACTCCGAGGTCGAAAAGGCAATGGACACAGCGCGCGACGCTCTGGTCGATGCGGGTTATCAAGTCGAAGAGATCAGCCCACCCGATGTTTTTGAATGTGGTCGATCCGGATACCGCACGCTGATGGGCGAGGTTCTGACCCTGTTGAAAGGCGACATCGAGTCTGCGGGCTCCGAGACCATTCGAAATATCTTCGACGTATACTTCCAGGAATTCCCGCCCATCATCGGCACCGATCTGGTTCGGATGCTGGCCAATCGCACCCGCTATGCGAGGGAATGGTCGCTGTTCATGCAGGACTACCCTTTGATCCTGTCCCCTTTCCTGCCGCAACCGTTTTTCAAACCCGACCGAGATACCGAAGGTGTCGAAGGCGTACACGAGGTTCTGGGCTGCGCGGTGTATTCCTATGCGATGAATTTTCTGGGCTTGCCCGCCGCCAGCGTTCCCGCGCGGCTGGCCGATCTGCCGCAAGGACCGCAACCGATCAACGTCCAAATCGCCGCCCAACGCTGGCGCGAGGACATGACAGTGGACGCCGCCGCCGCAATCGAGGCCCGCGTGGGTCAGATGTGCCTGCCGCTGTGGGATAAGATGGATGCGACCAAACCGGCCGAACCAACAAAATAGACCCCGGGTTTTTTTGCCCAGGGTCCTCTTGCTTAAATAAACCCGGAGATCGGTCAACGAGCGTAGCACCACCTACCCTCGCCGGCGCGAAAACTGCGCAATCATTCGACAACGCCGCTTGGTGGCCACTCACTCCCACCTAGGCGTGTTCTCCGGGCAAGTTTAGGTTAGCAAAAGATGAATCAAACGCCTGTGAACTGGGTCACATAAGCCGCGAAAAGCACGGGTTCCGAAGAATCAAGTGAACTGTTCCGAGATCAGGCGCTCTTCCAGCCCGTGCCCAGGGTCGAACAGGATGCGGTGCTGGATGGAGGGTTCCGAACGAATCTCGACCCAATCGATATCTGCGAACGAAACCGAATCCGCATCAGCCATGACCGGGCGCTTGTCGGCATCCAGAACGTCAAAGCGAACCTTTGCGATCTTGGGTAAAAGCGCCCCGCGCCACCGGCGGGGGCGGAATGCGGCGATCGCTGTCAAAGCCAGCACGTCGGACCCGATTGGCAAAATCGGCCCGTGCGCCGAATAGTTATAAGCCGTTGATCCGGCGGGCGTAGACAGCAAGGCACCGTCACAGACCAGCTCAGCCATCCGCACCCGCCCATCGACACTGATTTTCAGCCGCGCAGCCTGAGGACCGGCGCGCAGCAGCGACACCTCGTTGATGGCCAGCGCCTCGTGCAGTTTGCCGGACTGATCCATGGCCTGCATTGCCAGAGGGTTGATGACCTCTTCTTCCGCATCAGCCAGACGCTCCATCAAATCGGCTTCGTGGAATTCATTCATCAGGAACCCGATGGTACCCCGGTTCATACCATAAACAGGCGTATCAAGATGCTGCATGTTGTGCAGCGTGTGCAACATGAACCCGTCGCCGCCCAAGGCAACCACCACATCCGCATCCCGCGGGGCCGCATTGCCATACAATTTCACGAGGCCATCCCGCGCGGTTTGCGCCACTTTGGCATCACTAGCGAGAAAGGCGATTCTCTTTGTCATCTTTTCCGGTTTCCGGTCTTACACATTTGGTTCCGAAACAAACATACCTTTCCCCGATAGGCCAGTCTTGACGCCACAGCGGGCCAAATCGTCGCTTTACAGCTTTTGGATATCCATCGTTTCCGATAGGAAATCCGCAAGATTTACCCCAGCAATCTGGAGCCCCTATGAACGCCAATCTTCGTGATACCGGTTTTTTCACCCAGTCCCTTGCCGACCGTGACCCTGAGCTGTTTGGCTCGATCACATCCGAGCTTGGCCGCCAGCGCGACGAGATCGAGCTG
>NZ_JBQFZU010000024.1:0-65351 GCF_056542405.1 Ruegeria sp. AD11(2025)
GCCACACAAACAGGCCGGACAGACGAAGGTACTGACGAAAAATGCCGCAAAATCAC
This sequence comes from Ruegeria sp. AD11(2025), assembly GCF_056542405.1. Taxonomy (NCBI): domain Bacteria; kingdom Pseudomonadati; phylum Pseudomonadota; class Alphaproteobacteria; order Rhodobacterales; family Roseobacteraceae; genus Ruegeria; species Ruegeria sp. AD11(2025). The sequence continues at coordinate 57 of NZ_JBQFZU010000024.1, forward strand.
GAGTAAACGCTTGCAATGCAGGAGCCACCCACAGATGCCCTTCGATCCTGGTCAGTTTCGCTGCGGTGCGGCCCGTCAGAGAAGGCATTCGCTGCACGCGCTAAATCGAGATAAGGTCTAACTTACAGCTTGCGGGTCAAAACCAGCCGTTAGCAAAATATCCCGAAGGTCCGGTCCAGAGCTCTATTGTTGTCCTTAGGGCAAACTTGGCCCCGTGCCTGGAACGGACACAAAGACAGTTTGGTCTTTTAGACAAAAACCGATGCTGGAGTAGTTCGCCCGTCCTGTCCTTTCATCCACCCTTCCTCCCGCTCAGCAACCAGGTGCGTATCATGCCTTTGCCTCGAACTTCTATCAAACCGCGTTCGACGAAGATGTATCGGTTCATGAGGCGTTCATGAACGTCCGTTGTCACCTGGATTTGCCCAGGCTCGCCGGTTTGCTCCATTCGCGCCGCCATGTTAACTGCGTCGCCCCAAACGTCGTAGAAGAACTTTTGCCTGCCTACGACTCCGGCGACGACCGGACCGCTGGCGATACCGATGCGAATCGGCACCGCACGTCCTTTTGGATCAACGAGGTCAGCGAGCGTTTCGCGCATCTCCAGTGCGAGATCTGAGAGTGCCTCAACTTGGTCTGGCCGCGGCTCGGGCACGCCACTCACAACCATGTAAGCATCGCCGGTGGTTTTGATCTTCTCGAGGCCATGCTTCTCGACGAGCGTGTCAAGATCGCTGAAGACGTCGTTGAGGAATCGAACGAGATCCTCCGGATCCGTATCGCTTGCCCGCGCGGTGAAGCCCCCCATGTCGGCAAAAAGGACAGAGGCCTGATCGTATCGGTCGGCAATTACTTCGCCGCCACTCTCCTTGAGACGTGCAGCCACACTGACAGGTAGGATGTTCGCGATCAATGCCTCGGAACGCTCGAATTCATGCTCAGCCGCCGCCTCGGCGCGCGCGATCTGACGCATCGCATAGAGTACGATCGCAAACAGGATCGCAAAGCTCAGTACGACAGAGGGAATGAAATTCGCAACGAAAACCTGGTGCGGTGGCCGCAGCCCTGTGTTCACCGGCGTCACGGCCTCCAGAACGATCGTGACCGTAGCGGCCAACGCGACCAGTGCGACTGCAACTGGGAGGCGTATCTCTCCGTAGAACGGAATGAGAAGCGCCGGAACCAGCAGGGCCCAGAAGTGCAAACCCGAACCAGTTCCAAAGATCAGACATAGTCCGGAAATGTCCGCCAACCCGACCGCGATAAGCAAGGACGCTCCCAGCGACGGCCCCCACCGATGCATTAACGGGACAGCGCTAAAACCGAGCGCGGCGCCGAGATGGACGAGCGATGGCGGCCACAGGCCGGGATTGGGGTTAATCATATGGGCGACGACAAATCCCAAAGAAATCGCCACGAGCGCAAATGCGGTCGCGTTCACCACGCGGAGCCGCCGCGCGACCTTCTCTGGATAGCGTTCGGTGCCAAAGCGGATGGTTGGAAGAACTCGGCGCCATTTCATACGGACCCCTCCAATGCCTTCGATCATAATTGGGTGTCGGAATGAGACGAACGTCAAGCTTGCAGACAGTGTGAACGTGCGCGACAGCATGAATGAATGCCGTCGCCGTTGCGCGAAACTTGCGTCGCCGAGGATAAGCCTCACTGGCAAACCTTCCACTTGGTCACGTCGTCGGGGACATCTCAATTGGGTCTAGAATACGCAAGGCGTACGCGAACTAAACGTAAGGATCACCGATATTGCCACGGTGCGCACGCACAGCAGCATCGGTCGAAATGGGCTCATTCCAGATTCTGGATGCAGCTGCTTTTGCCTGACTAAGGTCTGGACGGCACTACAAGGCCGACCCAAAGGAGACATCCAGCGCACTGCTGCAATGCCGCGGTTGCAACCCGCATAGGCATCGTTCGCTGCAACCGCTCGTACGCGGCGGTGGCAGATGTTTTGATCGCGGACAAAGCGGACCAAAATCCCATCCCGTTTAGTAGCTGCTTTGGCAATAGTAAGAATGATCGGTATATATGTTCCGAGCGGTTGTATCGGGCGTCACCACACCCTACATTACGAGCGTCCGAAATGGAGATTTCATGTCCCGGTAAGGAAGGGAGGCAGCGTGCCTCTCGGTGCAAATCCTACGTTTGAGAACAGCTCCGTCATACTGTTTTGACGGTGAACGTTGATTTGCATGCTTTTTCCTAACCATCGGCACCCAAGCCCTGCTTGTGCCAGAGACATGAAAGCAGACATCCTATGACACGGGATTATTCCAGTTTCCTCCCACCGCGCGCGCACGACGCCGGATCACCCGTCAAACTCAGCCGTATTCAGGCCCTCGGCTGGCAACCCTTCTTCGCCCAACAAATCGGTGTGGACGATTTGACCGCGGCTCCTCCCGTTCGCGTCGTCGAAGTGCATCGCAATGGGCTGCACGTCATCGGCGACACCGTTGATACGACACTTCCTCCCAGACCCGATGTAACTGTTGGGGACTGGCTGATGCTGGATACGGTGCACCCGCGATCCAGCCGAGCCCTTGAGCGCACCAGCCTGATCAAGCGACGCGCGCCCGGCACGAACCGGCAGGAACAGCTCATTGCTGCCAACATCGACACGGCCTTCATCGTCACGTCCTGCAATCAGGACTTCAATGTGGCCCGGCTCGAACGCTACGTCGCGCTTGCATTTGAGGCTCGGATCACGCCCGTCATCGTCGTGACAAAGACAGACCTCGTGACGGACCCGCAAGGCTATATCGACTCGGCCCGCGCTGTGTCGGACATGATCGACGTGATCGCACTTGACGCCCGCGGAAGCGCACCTCGGACAGGTCTGTCTCCGTGGTGCTTGCCCGGCAAAACCGTTGCATTCCTGGGCTCGTCGGGCGTTGGGAAATCGACATTGACCAATGCGTTGCTTGAGGGCCAATCCATAGAGACCCAGTCCATTCGAGAGGACGACGCGAAGGGTCGGCACACCACGACGCGACGCCATCTTCACTCAATGCCGAATGGCTGCTTGATCCTCGACACCCCCGGAATGCGGGAGTTGCAGCTCACCGACGCGGCGGATGGGATCAATGACCTATTTGCAGATATTCACAAGCTGGCAGCGCGCTGCCGATTCAATGACTGTCGGCACGAGACGGAACCAGGCTGCGCTGTTTTGGAAGCCATAGAAAACGGCACCATCGATTCAATGCGCCTCGGCCGGTGGCGCAAGCTCTTGGCGGAAAACGCCTTCAACTCCGCCAGCCTTGCCGAACGCAGATCGCGGGACAAAGCGTTCGGCAAGATAGTCCGTGACGTCAAGAAACTCAAAGATGTCAGGAGATAGAGCGATGACACAGTCAAAAGCCGGTCAGATCGTGTGGCATGATCTCTTCACTTCCGACAGGAAACGGTCGATGGACTTCTACCAGCGTATCGCCAACTGGACCTACCAGGTCGAGCGGGCGACGGACTTCGCATGGGGCGGCGGCGAGAAGGATTTCGTCCTTGCCCTGTCCGGTGACGAAGCCGGTGCCGGATTTGCCGAGACGCCGCCGAAGCAGCAAAGCGGCTGGATCGCTTACATCGAAGTCCCCGACGTGGATGCGGCGGTGGCGAACGCCAACAAGCTAGGAGGAAAGATCGTACGACATCCGTTCGACGTGCCGGGCGTCGGGCGCAGCGCACTGGTTCGCGATCCGCTCGGCGCGCTGCTGGGAGTTTCGCTGTCACGGCACGCATTCCCGGTGCCACTCCGACAGTTCGGCCCCGAAGTCTACGTCAGCAAAAAGGGTGACTTCCCCGAAGCGTTCTATGCCGAGCTCTTCGGATGGCAGGTCCGTCCAGAGAGAGACATTGAGAGCCTCAGCATCCTCGAGCCTTCGGGCAATCCCGTCGCCGTCCAACATGCCGCGGCTTGGCATACAGGCTCAAACTCAATTTGGGTACCGAGTATCAAGGTTGCTTCAATTTCAGATGCCTGCCGTGTGGCCGAAGTCAATGGAGCGCACCCTGTACTTGAAAATGACAACAGAGCCGCTCAATCCCGGAGCATCATCCTTCGTGATCCAAACGGCGCAGCGTTCGTTTTCAGCGTCGAGCGGACAAGCCCGTCATAGCTACATGCTCCGGCCTCATCAGAACTTCAGAGTGGGCATTTGCCCGCTCTGCAGAATCGGTGACTATGTGCTCACTGCCGCAATCGGAGCAAATGCGTCATTTGATCAGTAAATTCGACTGGTACGGATGGGTACGGCTCATTTCGGGCCTTCAGCCGAACTGCTGGATGCTGAAGTGCGGCCGGTCAAACCGGCCGTTCGCTGCGGGTGCGAGATCTAGGGTTGGTTGAACTCACAGCTCGCTGACCTTTCTACTTGGCAGCAACAATCGCAGGCTGAATTCATAGTCAGAAATATTGAAATCTTCATCCATCATCGAAACGGACAAATTATCGCCTGGGATGACCGAAAACCGCTTACTGGTGATCTAAATCACATATGGGTGTTTTTTTGCCAACCGGGGTTGGATCCGGGATTTTGAATTGGTCTCACCGACGGTTCCAAAACTCACGGTATTAGCGATATCGATGGGCGTGTTTTTGATCGTCGCAGCTGCATTGGCTATCCTGCACATGGCATTGCAATCGCACCCGTCATTCGCGGCGCTGAAAAAACGTGACCTGGACAAAACGACCATTTGGGACGTTATCAGTGGTGGGCGGCTTCCGGCGAAATCGTTTTACATGATCCTGACCATGCAATTCGTCATTGCCGGGGTTTGAATCCTGCGCCTAGACTCAATCCAGTATCTCGATGATAAACGCGGGCTCGCCACCTATAACGCCGATCACAATACGACCGAGTTTGACGTCCATCGCACGTTGATCTCTTACTGCAATTGGGATGACCAATTTTTCGAAGTACGCATCACGGACATAATCGAGGGCAATCCCCTGCCGCTACGCGATCCCGATATCGATATCCCCATGGATGAACAACGCATCAAGGAATTTTCAGCTTTCGCCACGGCGGTCAGCAGGGAATTCCGTGAACAGGGGCCGGGCGCCATCCGCAACCTGACCCTGCGGCTGAACCCGGTTTTCGCGATCATAAGTGCGTTTTCCTGATCTGTGCGCGGGGCGTCCTGCGCAAAGGGGAAAACGCCACGTCGTTTCCAATGAAATACGCCGGGGCGGGGCTGATCCTGTCATTCTGTTTCGTGTTGCTCGCCTATTTTGTGATCCTTGAACACCACGTCTCGACCTAGATCTCGGCGGCTTATGCCACAGGGCGGGTGGTCTGCCTGGAACATGCTCGCATTTTTAAGGGGCAAACCCTTTCCTTTGTATTTTTAACAATCGGGCTTTTGGTTCCGTTTTTTATGTCTCCGCGCCAGGTTTTCAGGAACCTATGATGTTTAGAACACTGTATTTTATCCTACCATTGATGCTGCCAACACTAGGCGCTTCGGACTCGTCGCAAACGACATTTGCGATCCGTGACGTGCCCGGTTGGGTAGAGGTCACAAGCGCCAAAAACAGCTTCTGGAAAAAGACAATCTTGACCACTGGATCGTCATGACTAGGCTCAGGATCCATTGTTTTCCGAGCGACGGCATGATTCACGGCTCGAAAACGAGCGGTGAACATGTCTGATCTTTTCTGGTTGAGTGACGCGCAGATGGCGCGTCTGGAACCTTTCTTTCCCAAGTCGCACGGCAAACCGCGTGTTGATGACAAGCGCGTGTTGAGCGGCATTATCTTCATCAATCGTAATGGCTTACGATGGCGTGATGCACCCAAAGAGTATGGCCCGCACAAGACGCTCTACAATCGTTGGAAGCGGTGGAGCGATAAGGGCATCTTCGCCGCGATGCTCACCGGCTTGGCCACTGATCATGGTGAGGAAAAGACCGTCATGATCGATGCCACGTATCTCAAAGCCCATCGCGCAGCGTCCAGTCTTGCGGTGAAAAAGGGGGACGTGGACGCCTGATCGGCCGAACGAAGGGCGGTATGAACACAAAGCTTCATGCCATCTGCGACAGCAGAGGCCGTCCACTGAACCTGTTTGTCACCGCCGGTCAGCTCAGCGATTACATCGGCGCACGGGCACTGCTTTGCAGCCTGCCAAAGGTAGATTGGTTGCTCGGCGACCGAGGATATGACGCCGACTGGTTCATAGAAGCGTTGAAAGACAAAAGGATACGCGCCTGCATTCCAGGTCGGAAGCAGCGCAAGACAACTGTCAAATACGACAAGCGCCGCTACAAACGCCGAAACCGCATCGAGATCATGTTCGGACGGCTCAAAGACTGGCGGCGTGTGGCCACGCGATACGACAGGTATCCGAAGGCCTTCCTGTCCGCCATCGCACTCGCGGCCCTCGTCATTTACTGGCTATGAGTCCCGACCCTAGGAAGAGTTGATGAGTTGACCTATTCCGTACCGACCCCGTTCTCCGACGTTTTGCAGGCAATGCAACATACCCGCACAGGCACCGGTTGGGTGAAACTGCGGGCTGGCTGGGAAAGATAGTCAGTGCCGCGCGTCGCGTCCATCAGGGTTGCGCGCCAATTGCAGTCATATCAGATTGTGACCATCTTCCGCCGCCCGGCCTAAGAAACTCAGTTCTTGACCAAATGACACCGAAGATCAGGACCTTTGATTTTGCCTGCCGACCCAGAGGACACACCGCCAACGGGCATCCCGACCGTAACGGGCCAAACCGGATATTGAACAAGTGTCATGTATTCTGCAGCGCGGCTGACTGATCCAGGCTTTAGCTGCACCGGCAAACCGCACTCCAAAACCATCCCACATGGTTCAAACCTGTCCGGGAAGCCATAGAACGATTGCCGGGAAGGCAACAAGCATTGCGATAGTCGCAGCATCCGCCAGAAAGAAAGGTGTTACACCTTTAAAAACATCCTGAACGCTTAGGTCATCGCGCACACCAGCCACGACAAAGCAATTCAACCCGATCGGTGGCGTAATCAGACAGAACTCGGCCATTTTTACGACCAGAATTCCGAACCAGATGGCGCACATCGGGCCGGACATCCCAAAGGTGCTTTCTGCTGCACTAACGGCTTCGCCGCCGTTCAACGCCATGACCGCAGGGTAAACAACCGGCAAGGTCAGCAACAACATCCCGATCGCATCCATGAACATGCCCAGAACAGCATAAGCCAGAAGGATACAGATCAGGATCAGCATCGGCGACATTTCAAGCGAGGTGATCCAGTCGGAGAACGCGTTGGGCAGTTCGGCAAAACCCAGAAAGCGAACATAGACCAGCACACCCCAGATGATGGTGAAGATCATGACGCTCAGCTTGGCGGTTTCCAACAGCGCGTCTTTGAGTTCGGACCAGCGCATGCCTTGGTACAGCGCCATCAGGAATACCACGAAGGCTCCGATAGCACCGCCCTCGGTCGGTGTACCCCACGCATCGCCTCCAAACGGGTTGTAGACAAAGAAGATGATGGTCACCACGACAACCACGATGGGCAGTGCGGGCGGCAGAGACAGGAAACGTTCTTTCCACGTAAAGCCTGTGACCGCGGGACCGAAACCTTTGATCACAACGGCCATGCCAATGATCAGCAAGCCGTAGATCACGGCTGAGAACATGCCCGGGATGAATCCGGCCAACAGCAGTTTGCCAACATCCTGTTCCACAATGATCGCGTAGATGACCAGAATGGCCGAAGGCGGGATGAGCGAGGCCAACGTACCGCCTGCAGCGACGACACCGGCAGCAAAGCGCTTGTCGTATCCGATCTTCAGCATCTCTGGGATGGCGATGCGAGCGAAAACAGCCGATGTGGCAACTGAGGCCCCGGATACCGCGGCGAACCCGGCAGTCGCAAAGACTGTCGAAACCGCCAGCCCGCCCGGAACCCATGCGAGCCATCTCTTGGCAGCCTCGAATAGCGCCTTGGTCAGGCCAGCGTAGTAGGCAAGATAGCCGATCAGGATGAAGGTCGGGATAAGGCTCAGCGCCTGGCTTGAGATCTTTGAATGAGGCACCTGCCCCGCTGTTTTGACGGCCACGGTCACTGCCTTGCCGAAACGCGCCGGATCGTACCCAAATTTGGCCCAAAAAATCCATATCAGACCAACCATGCCGGCGGTCGCGGCGGCAAAGGCCACGCGCATCCCCAACACCACAAGAACAAGCATTCCGCCCGAGACGATCAAACCAATATCAATGGGTTCCATCAGATTTAACCTCAGTTGTCGTGGCCCGAGACATGCTCGGCTTCCATTGCAGCTTGAGTGGCTGCATCGGCTATTAGCGGGACGGCAATAGGCGGCTGATCGGGGTGCCGGATCGCGCGACCGTAGGCCCAGAGCTGTAAAGCAAGCCTTAGGCAAAGCACGCTAAAGGCGACGGGGGCCAATAGCTTTGCGGGCCACAGCGGGATACCTATGTCGATGGAGCTGTCGCGGCTCCAGAGTGGAGCACCAAAGTCAAAACTGCGCGCGAAATGTGCCCAGCTCCCCCAGATCAACAAGACGATCAGCGCCAGAATGAGAGCGGTTGTGACGAACTCAACGATATAGAGCGTCCGGCCTTTCAGCGCGCCAACAACCATGTCCATTCGGATATGACCGCCATCACGCTGCGAATAAGAAATCCCCATAAAGGCGATCAGCGGCATGGCTTGCTCGATCCAGTCCACATAACCAGGAAGTGGCGCATTGGCGATATTCCGGCCACCGACGGAGGCCACGGCCATGACCATCAGCGAGAAAACTGCAAGACCACTGATCAAAGCCAGAATGCTTTCCAGTTTGTAGAGGCGTTGATCGAGAATGCTGAGACGGCTGTCGTCGGACAGCACCAGGGATGACCCGGCCATCGTTTTACTCCGCTGTCAGGGAAGAAAGAACCCGACGCCAGCTAAGCTGACGCCGGGCAGTGAGTGGATTAGCTGCCGCTTGCGATCTTGCCAGTCACAAGGTCGTAGAGCTCTTGTGCTGGCAGGCCACGCTCGGTGTTTTCTGCAATCCAGGCCTCGGCTGCGGGTGCGGCAGCGGCTTCTTTGAACGCTGCGATTTCTTCATCGCTGAAAGTGACCCGTTCGATGCCCCGTTTATCCAGCTCAGGGCCCCACGCTTCCATCGTTTTGGTCTGATAATGGCTCACGTAGTGATCCAGTGCCTCTTCCACCGATCCCAACAGCGCTTCGCGGTGTTCGTCTGATAAATCTTCCAGCGCCAGCGTGTTCACCACGACAGGGCAGTTGACAGTGCCAGGGTTGAGGTTCGTCGTCCACCACGTGCCATTTTCAATGGTGCCGAAGGACATATGGGCGTGTGGCGCAAAGCTGACCGCTTTGACGATGCCGCTGTCCATTGCCTGACGCACTTCGGACGCAGACATCGAGGTCGGAACTGCCCCAACCGTCTCCATCGCCTTGCCGATGCCACCTGTCGCCCGTACGCTCAGACCTTCAAAATCGGTTAGGGATTTTGGCGCTTCGCCTACACCAACAAGATTGTACTGCGGCAGCGGTGAAGGCATCAGCAGAGTCGCGTCCCAGCGGGCCAGATCCTCGACAACGGCCGGATGTTGATAAACGGCCATCGACAGGTCGACTTCCTGTTCAAGGGATGTCACGCCCAGAAACGGCAGTTCCAAGACAGTGATCGAGGGGTTCTTGTCGCGGTGATAGCCAGCGCAGAACTGAGCCATTTCAAACGCGCCAATCGAAATCCCATCGAGGTTTTCCTTGTTCTTCGACAGGCCGCCATAGCTGATATTCAGGGTAAATTCACCGTTGGTCTTTTCGTTTACCAATTCGGCCAGTTTTTCGACGTGCTCGGTAAAGGCGCGACGCTTGCCCCACAGGGAAACGTTCCACTCAACGGCCAGTGCTTCGGATGCAAAGGTTAGCGAGAGGGCAGCAATGGCCGCCCGGTTCAGATGTTTGCGCATAGTGGCTCCTCCCAGTCACGCAATTTGTTTGTGCTGAGTATTCAGTATGCGTAGAGGGCTGACTATGAAGGAAAACGCGGGCGATCCTTCGGGTCCTCTGCGGATTTCCGCAGGACGTTTCTGGCTTACAACAAGGCTTCTTTATCCAGACCAAGTTTGACGATCTTTTCATTGAGCGTACGGCGACCAATTCCAAGTGCCTCAGCTGCGGCATCCATTCGGCCTTTATGCGCCTTTATAGCTTTGCCAATAAGCTCGCGTTCAAAAGCAGCAACCGCTTCGCGTAGCGTATCTGGCACATCGTCGATGTGATGATCACTTTGGATCGCCTTAGTAAGAGAACCGCCCCCGCGCCGGGCGGCCAATATGCGTCGCTCGCAGACATGGCGCAATTCACGCACATTGCCGGGCCAGTCATGTGCAAGCAGAGCGGCCAAATCGTCCTGATCGAGTTCTGGCGCGTCAATCTCATAAACCTGCGCGTATTCGTTCAAGAAATGCGTTGCCAACAGAACCAGATCATCCCGCCTTTGTCGCAGCGGAGGTAAGGACAGGACGACAGTATTCAATCGAAACAATAGGTCCTGACGCAGGCGGCCTTCCTCGGCCGCCTGCACAACGTCTTCGTTGGTTGCTGACACGACCCTGAAGCTTACCGGCACCGGCGACACAGCCCCCACCGGCAGCACCTGCTGATCTTCGATGACCCTTAGTAGCTTGGCCTGCGCCGCTGGTGGGCAAGAACAGATTTCGTCCAGAAACAAGGTCCCACCCGATGCCGCCACAAGCCTTCCGTCGGATTCACCCGCGACGCCGAACATTTCCGCTTCAAACGTATCGGCCGACAACGCTGCGCAATTCAGCGCCAGAAACGGTGCCTCCGGCGAGCGGCCCAAGTCATGTAGAGCATGGGCAACCAGTTCCTTCCCGGTGCCCGTGTCTCCCTGCAATAAAACCGCAACCCATGTATCGGCAAGATCAAGTACTTCTTGTCGCAAGTCTGTAATGGCGTCTGTTTGACCCAGCAGGATGCGGTCAAGCCCGGACAGCTTGAAAAGCCGGTCTTTAAGGCGGGCATTGCTTTTTCGCATTCGGTTTTGTTCAGCCGCGTGCCTCAGCACCGTCAGCAATCGCCGTGGTTCATATGGCTTTTCGATGAACCCATACGCCCCGTCCTGTATGGCCTGAACCGCCATCGGGATGTCACCATGTGCCGAAATCAATACCACCGGAGGCGCCACATGCCTGTCCAGGCTGGCCAGCAATTCAAGTCCCGACATGCCGGGCATACGCACATCGGACAGAATAACATCGGGCGAGGCGTTAGTCAGATGTTCCGTCACCTGGGTCGCGCGTGGCAAGGCGCTGACAATCCAGTCGGCAGCTTCGAGCAACTCGACAAGAGACTGTCGCATCGACTTGTCATCATCAACGACCAGAACTTTGAAGGGTTGCTGTTGGGTCATTCGTCCGTTTCTTCAGTAATTGAGGCCATTGGGAAGGTGACACGGAATATTGTTCCACCGCCATCACGATCTCGGGCCGTCATTGTGCCATCGTGATCTTTGACAATGCTGGTGGAAATGGCCAGTCCCAAGCCCATACCTCGTCCGCTCTCCCTTGTGGTTACAAACGGCTCCTGCAATTCAGCCAGCGTTGCCTCGCCCAACCCATGACCGTTGTCCTGAATTTCCAACACTGCCTCATCATCAGAAGCCATGACAGCGATATGGATTTCAGGCGCATCCGCTCCGTCCGTTGCATCTATGGCATTGCGTAAAAGATTAGTGATGACCTGTTCGATCCGCAGGGCACTGCCCCGGATAATGACCGGACCGGTCGGCGCATCAACTGAGGTTTTCACCTTACCCTGCTCGATGTTTGGCGCAACCAGAGCCAAAGCGGCGTTGACCGAGGTACATAAGTCTACGTCGTCGAACGCCTCACTCTCTGACCGTGCAAAAAACCGCAATTGGCGCGTGATCCCTTCCATCCTGTCAACCAAGCTTCCGATTTTTTGCGGCAGCTTGGACTCACCGGAAGATGAGATCTCTTCTGCCACCAGGTGATTGCGCATCGCAGCGATGGGCTGGCCCAGCTCATGCGTGACCGAAGCGGATAGTTGCCCCAGAGCCGCCAGCCGGCTTGCGCGCTCTAACTCGCCTTGGGTGCGCTTGAGGCTCCGCTCGGCTGTCTTGCGGTCGTCAATTTCGATGGCAAGCCTTTCATTCGCCTCGCGCAGCTTTGCTTCTTCCTGTTCGGACCGCGCCAAGGCTGCGCTTACGCGTCTTGCGCGTTGTATCTGGAAGAAGACAAATGCGAGCCCCGCCAAAAGGACAAAAACTGCAGTTACAAGCCAACTGCGCGCTACGGCCTGATCGTCACTTGCAAAATAGTGAAGCGACCAGCCATGTGGCAAATCCGTAGCTGCAAGATGCAAGCGCTTCGTCCCCGCAATTCTGGCCTGATCCCCCGGTAACTCAACCCAATCCAACGCATCTAAGTCTTGCCCCGGAAACTGCCTGGCATCCCGAATCCGTTCTCGCTGTGGTTCTGACAACGGCGTCAACGCGCGATATTGCCAGTCCAAGTTCGACGAAAGCAAAACGACACCGTCTTCATTGGCCAAAAGAACCTGTTCACCCGAGTTTTTCCAACTATCCTGAAGATCAGAGAAATCGATCTTTATCGCTATGACGCCAGTTGAAGCTCCCTGGTCGTCAAGCACTGCGTTGGCGATGAAGTATCCTGGCAGACCAGTCGTTGCCCCGATGGCATAAAAGCGGCCCTGTTTACCAGAAACGGCACTTTGGAAATACGGGCGGAAAGCGTAGTTCTGGCCAACAAAGCTCCCAGTGTCGCGGTAGTTCGATGCGGAAATCGTGATCCCGTCTTCGTCCATCAGGTAGATCGCATCCAGCCCCGCCTGCTCTGCAAAATCCTCGAGGCGCCGGTTTAAAGTTCCGGTGCTGTCTCCTTCGGCTGTACCAATTACAAAGGAATCCTGTGACAGCACATATGTGAGGTGGGAAAATCGTTCGAGTTCGCTGTTCACCGAGCTTTGGTAGAGAGAGAGCCGGCCCTGAGCTTTCGAAAGTTCCGCCGAAACGAAGTATTGGTAAGAAACCAAATAAAGGCCAATGCTGGCGACAATGGCTACCAAAATACCTACAATATACGAAGTTGACCGCATTTAATGCCCATAAACCGCGATAACATAGGATCACAGTAGGATTTAGCCGTCCATCCCATGACTTCTAATCCGACATTTTGATGTTCAGGCCAAACAAAAATGACCGAATAATTTGAGAACGCTAAGCAATGAACGAACCTGCAAAAACAACTTTTTGCTTTTCGCAAGTAGACGTCGACCCAAAACCGGTCGGGCAGTCTTTCACTTGATCGCGGGAATTGAGACCAGACGGCCTGTGGGGAAGACCTTGGTCTTGCAACCCAAGGTAAGGTAGCACAAAACCTTTGATCCGTTCGCTTTCTACCAGATCATGCAACAGACTATAGCCTTGGTTTGTCGCTCGGCGGAAAACAGAAATCACAGCGGCGTTCGTGCGCCCGCCCCATTGCTGCGAAACCTGTCATTCGAGCCGTAGGTCGTTGATAACTCCGATGCAGACAAAGCCGTCATAAACCTTATCGACAACAATGCCCGCTCTCCATTCATCGAGACTTGAAGGGGTTTAAATGTGAAGGTTCGTTCGCGAGACTTCATTCCGGCCAACCGGCTTTGGCAAGATTGGCGATAATAGACTCCGCAACGTTTGGATCAATGTCCGGATTCATCGCGCGGATGAAATCCGGCGTGACGTGGGGAAATTTGTCTGAAAGTTTGGCAGTATAGGTGCGCGCTTCGACCAGTTGTCCCAGTGCTGCGTAGGAGGCGGCCAGAAAATAGACCTCCACCTCGAAATCCAACGCGTTTTTCAAAGCGGCAATCGCCTCTTCGTACCGCTCCTGCCGGTAACGCAAAATTCCCAGGACGGTGTAATAGTTTGGCAAGGGATGCGGGCTTCGGTCGAAACCTGCTTCAATCCATTTGTTTGCCAGATCAAATTCGCCGCAATTCGTGATAACATCACCCATCCAAATAAGGCTTTCGGGATCAAACGGGTACTTGTCGACCACCGTTTTCGCTGTGCGTAGGGCCGCGTCGCAGTCCCGCCTGTGATGGATATCTGCATATGCTTTCAACCAGAGACCGGACCGTAAACCTTGGGGCGGCAGAGCCTCATCCGCAAGACCCTCATCAGCCAAGGCTGCCGCTTCTTTGAACTCGGCGGGGATATCGTCTGCCCAGCCGAACAGACCCGCAATCATATGGATCCAACCGATTTTGACCTTGAGTAGGCCGGAGTCCGGATACTTCACCAGACCTTCTTGAAAAATCTCAAGCGCTCTTGCATGCGATTGAGGCGTGTACTTGAAGAACAAATCGTGGCCACGCAGATAGTAATCGTACTCCTCTAGATGGGCGGAGGATTTGTCCCATGCCGCTAGATATTCCGCTGCTCTTATCGTGCCATGATGGCCGCTAAGTGATTCTGCAAGCTTACTGGTGATCTGATCCTGGAGCGCCAGCACGTCGGTGCCGCTTTGGTCGAACTTATCGTCCCAGACGTGATTGCCGGTCCTCCCGTCGATGAGTTGGGCATTAATGCGGATTTTGTCCCCGGCGCGGCGAATGCTACCTTCCAGCACATAGCGTACGTTCATTTCCTGAGCAATTTCTCGGACATCGACTGCCTTGTCTTTGTAGAGGAACGCAGAATCGCGGGCGATCACCCGCAGTTCTTTCCAGCGGGCCAACTCGGTGGTGATGTCCTCGGTCATGCCATCCGCGAAATAGCCGAGGCTGCCATCGAGTGACAGATCGTCAAAAGGAAGCACGATGACCGAAGGCAGGGATTGCGCATCACCGGGCACGGTGGCGATTTGCTCCTCTGCCGGCGGAAGGTTTTGCCAATAGGCGAGCCCGAGGACAAGCGACAGAACCACAGCAAGCACCACCGTCATTGCGACGAACCTGGTATGCAGTTTCGTAGGAGCTGAGGCGGATGAAACCGGGGTAACCAGCGCGTCAGCCTTCTTGTTGAAGGTGACGCTGAACGCATTGATCGGACGGGTGATGTTTTTGACCTTTACCTCGCCGAGATCGGCAAAATCGACGTCCAACTTGCCCCGCAATTCATTGCGCACGTTGCGGCCCACGCAAATGCCACCGGGGTCAGCAAGGCTTTCCAGTCGGGCCGCGACATTGACCCCTTCGCCGTAGATGTCATCGCCTTCGACAATGACGTCGCCGATATTGATGCCGATGCGGAACAAGATCCTTCTGTCTTCGGCCACGGCGGCATTGCGCGCATTCATCCCACATTGCACCTCGATGGCGCATTTGGCGGCCTCAACCACGCTGGGGAATTCCATCAGGATCCCATCCCCCATGAGCTTAATAATGCGTCCGCCCTATTGCGCGGTTTTTGGGTCGATCAACTCCGCCCGGTGAGCCTTTAGAGCCTCAAGCGTGCCAACTTCGTTCCCTCCCATCAGTCGGGAGTAACTGACTACATCAGCGGCAAGAATGGTGGTGAGCTTGCGGTCCACATCAAACTCCATAGCTCAGGGACAGAAGTTACCATTGATCCCGTATTTTTGCTACATCATCGGAAAGCGGAGTTGCGCAAAAGCGGCCGATTTCGTTGCGGTAGCCAAACACAATTATTCGACCTTGGGCGTTGAGCCGTGTCCACCAGTCGAAGTCCAATATGAACTCACTGCCCTTGGGGAAGACCTGTTACCATCGTTGATGGCGTTAGCTGAATGGGCTGGGGATAACCATGAGCAGATTCAGCAATCAAGGGATGCCTTCGATGCAGAAGCATGAGTTAGGTCGCATTACCGGCCATTCAAACTTGGTGCAGCACCCGGTACTGAGGGCTCGTTGTAGACGTTAGATTGTTCGCAGCATGTTCACTTGGTGGACGGTGTTGCGCCAACAGGGACGGCCCAGATCGGTCATTGATCACGTTGTCCAATGCCACAATGCGGCTTCACCAAAGCCGGCTTTGGTCGATGGCGCGGCATCCAATCAGCTTTGATGCCTGCACCGCGGACGATTTTCAACCTGCGGGCCAACGCGATCAGCTTAAGATAAGCCGCTCATTAAACTCAGGTGAGGAACAAGATGAAACGTTCAGCAGATCCAATGCCGGAGGTTGTCCGCGCAGCTATGGAAGCTCACGATCTACGGGACCGCTACAACGAACGTCCATGGTCCCAGCGCAATGACTATCTCGGCTGGATCGACCGAGCCAAGCGCGACGACGCCAAACTTAGACGCCTCAATCAGATGCTGGATGAACTGAAATCCGGTGACGTCTATGTGAAGATGGCATGGCGCCCGCGGTCGTTAAACGGATATCCGCTATCTGAGCTCCATCACCGCTAGCCGGGCCAGCAACCAGCGTCAGCATCACTTCTGAAGATACCGGGTGTCTGCAAGGATCACTCAAAGTTGCGGCCTGTTCCGGTCATTAAGCATTTATCCACGGCATTGCAGGTGCGTCGGCATTCCGACTATTCGCTGCGATCGTAAGACCAAGACCAGTACTCATTCACACGTCGCGCTGTAAATCCACCATTCAAGGCCTGAATTTGGGGCTCCAGTTTGTTTGAACTGTTTTGTAGCTCGTGGGTGTGAAAGTTAGGACTGAACCCGCTCTTCGAGCGGAAGAAGCGCTTCATAATGGATAGCGCCGTCATTTTGTTTGCTGTGACGGGAATTTTGCACGCAGTCGCTATTTGGACACCTAACAAGACTTCTGTTATCATTCCTAAGTCTGTTACGGCAATCGTTCTCTATTTTTTGCTGTGTCGGGTAATTTATCAATGGCTATTAAGCTGGATATACAATCATCTGAACTGGACGATAAAGCGCTGTCGACAATTGTAGCGCTGCTTGATCGTGACTTGAACAATTCGGCCGGGGTCAGATCTGCTCGTGCGAAGCACAAGTCCGCACCAGGAGAGCGCGCATTTGAGTTATTGCTTGACCCGCAGCTCTGGATCGAAGTTTCGCAGTCTGCTGCGGTGTCGTCGTTAATCCAAGTCTTGAAAGCTTACATTGTTCGAGAAAAATCAATTTCATTCGCATTGAGTACAGATGACGGCACAGAGATCGTATTTGACGCCAAAAATTTCAGCGAGGAAGAGGTTTTTGACGTTCTATCCAGACTTGCCCCGGATACCACGCAGACTTCATCTCAAGGTGTTGCAAAAACTGATCAATCAGACGTGACGATCGAACTTTTCGAGCCCCCTCAGAAGCAAACTGAACCCAATCAAACAACGCGGAAGACTGCGATTGTCGTAGGAATGGACAATTTCGAAGACCCTGAGTTGGACGATCTGAGCTACGCACGTAACGACGCTACGGCGCTTCACAATCTGCTACAGGGTGAGACTGGCGAACAATTTGATCATGTCGAACTGATAACCCAAGGCAACCATTCCGATGCACTGACGACGATTGAACGGATAACCACTGAAACTCAGCGTAGCGATCTTTTACTGGTTTATTACGCAGGTCACGGTTTAGTAAGAAATCAGAAATTACATTTGGCATTTGCTAATACGCGCTCAGATCTTGTCCATTCAACAGCTTTGAAATACAGTAACCTGCTTGATGTTGTTGAGCAAGCAACGGCTCGTTTCCGATTGGTAATACTCGATTGCTGCTACGCGGGTGCAGCTGGAGAGGATGCTTCTCGCTCAGCGCTGAGTGAGCAACTTAAAATGGAGCTTGGAGCGAACAGCCGCACTTTGGTGATGACTTCGGCCACCAGCACGCAAGTAGCTCGGGAAGCAAAAAGCTATAGCCATGGTGTGTTCACCAAGCACCTCTTGGACGGATTGAAAGGTGCGGCTGACCGAAACGGTGATGGTACAGTCGATACTCGCGAGCTTTTTGATTACCTCGAAGAGATGATGCAGGTCGAACACCTTCAGCGCCCGCAGAAATTCAACTTTTCAGGCAGTGGCGCCGTCACCCTGCGAAAAACCGGGTTGCAACCACATCGTGATCTCGCTCGGCGTCTTCGCAAGCAGGTCAACGACTTGCAACATGAAGGACTTCTGTCGGAGAGCCAGTCGGACCGGCTTACCGGGTTGTTGAAGTTGAATCTCGACCAAATGGACCTGGTGCAGCGTCGTCGTTTTCGGCTACTGGAAACTCATTTAAAAGGCGATTTCAAACCAGGACTGTTTTTCGATGAATGGGAACGGTTGAGTGCGAACAAACCTTCTACGCCGCGAACGCAGGCGAAGCAGCCACCGCCTGAAACTTCAAATGCGGTGAAATTCGGCAAGAAATGGGCACATTTCAAGTCTGGTGCAAACGAAGTAATTTCCTCGGCAAAACAGCGCGCAAGTGAAACAAAGGACACTTTCCAAAACAAAACGTCCAATTCAGAAACTCAAACCTCCGAGACGCCGAAAAAAAGACCATGGAAGTCACTAAGAGCATGGGACAAGTTCATGCGTGTCTGTAGTTATATTGGTCTGTTGTTTGTCGTTCTATTTGTGTTGTTGTTCATCGTAGCGTCGGGCATGTGAAGATACCGCATATTCGTCTTAGTAACTGGCCGTCTGGCCTCCAGTCAGATGAGGCTACTCTGCGGCGCAGCGCATCAAACTTCACGAAGTCCTCCATCCGACGACGGATCCGTGCACATTGCAATTCAATCTGGGCTAGTCCTCCCAGCGAAACGCGTCCTTGTCCGCCTTCACCCGACCCAAAGACGGCAAGGCGAAATGGTTCCCTAGCACTAGGCACCCTGTTTCCGAGGCGCTTTCCAACAGTTTCCGACGGGATGTGACGGCCATCTCAGCATCGGAGTCAAATTTGAAGTACCACTCCGGGTGCCAGCACTGGGCGGTTGTATGGATCGCATCGCCGGTAATCAGGGCACGCCTGTCTCCGCTGGTGATCTCGACTGAGACATGGCCAGGTGTATGGCCCGGCGTTGGCATCAAGGTGACATGATCGCCCAGCATATGCCCGGTCTCTACCAGTTCCGCCTGCCCGGCTTCGATTACGGGCAGAACGCTTTCGATATAAAGGTCGCTGTTGTCCTTGCGCTGATACGCCTCGTCCGCCGCAGGCATCAGATAGCGCGCGTTCGGAAAGGTTGGAACCCAGCGCCCGTCCTCGAGCCGTGTGTTCCAGCCGACATGATCAGCGTGCAGATGGGTGCACAGGACGTAGTCGATATCCCCCACATCCAGCCCCGCCGCCGTGAGGTTTGCGCCAAACCGCTGGCTTGAACGCTTGTGCCAGTCGGGCCGCCGCGGGAGTGTTTTGTCATTGCCGACGCAAGCGTCGACCAGGATGTTATGTGTGGGTGTTTTCAGCAGAAAACCCTGAATCGGCAGGATCAAACGCCCGGATTGCGCACAAACGCCACCGGGTACATGCGCTTCGACAATGGCCCGAACATCTGGTCCCGCAGAGGGAAACAGCTCTTCCGTGGTCAGAAATGGAGCATGGATTTCCAGAATACGCCAGACTTCAACATCACCCACTTTACACAGCATGGCCGGTACCCTTTCTTACTTTGCTGAACGCCACGCGCCTTTGACTTGGTGCTCTGCATATCAGATTCTCAAAGGCTATCGCATCGGTAGCATTAAAAAGAACACAATACTGTTCCGAACAAACGGCGGATGTGTGCAACCTGATGGACGTAGTGCGTATCGCAGCATCAGAGAGCAACCCCGCCGGAAATGGCGCAAAAGCGGCCGATACCAGCCGCTGGCCACGTCATCTCGATGCTACGTTGCGGCCTGTCAGACCGGGCTTTCGCTGCGAATGTGGTCGATGCAGGCACGACGACGAGCGGGGCTCAGTAGTTTCCCTTTGCAGCTTCCGTCAGGATCAGTTTGTCCAACGTCAGATCAGAAACCGCTCGCCGCAATCGTTCGATCTCTTTCTGAAGCCGCTTCATTTCTTTCAACTGATCCACGCCCATTCCGCCATATTTATTTCGCCAGCGATAACAGATCTGTTCCGCAACGCCAATCTGCCTGATCGCATCGAGACGGGACATACCTTGCCCCATCAAAACCTCAGCCTGCCGCAACTTCAAGACAATCTCTTCGGGCTTTGGTCGCTTGCTTGCCATCCTTGGTCCTCCGTTTCCTGAACATAACGGTGGACCAGTTCAGTTGGGGAGACTCTCTATGTTCGCTGGTCCTACGCTTGGCACATTTTTCTCCGGTAACCCGGGCGCGTTGGTAGGAGCTGGTTCAGGGTTCGCTGGTGGAAAGCTTGCACACAATCTAAGCACAATAGGAAATTCAAATAGACACTTGAGCTCCGTCGCGATGACTAAGGCCAAAATTGAAAGACTAAGCCTGCAGAAAAGATGGAACGCTCCCACTTTTTGGTTAAAGTGATACAACTTGAAATAGACGTTCAGAGACACTGTCTCACAGCTAGTACCAGCCCTCAGCCAACCTCCAAACCAGCGGGGATTTGGCGTTCCGTCAGCTTGAGACGGCCCATAGCGGACCTTGAACCAAGGCAGCTGATGCTGCTGTGTGGCGCGTCGAACCTGCCCTTTGCTGCGGCACTTTCCAACCCAACCCAAACTCGCGAATTTCGGAACTTTTGCCTGGCGTCGCATTGAGAACAGACACACATTTGGCGACATTTCTATATGGTGACATGACCCCTGCTGATTCCACACCTCAATCCACGGATCGCATCCTTGCAGGCGTTACGCTGATGCTTGGATTTTGCCTGACCGCTCCTTTGTTGGATGTAGCTGCGAAGCTCGCATCAGCCAGTGTTCCAGTTGGGCAGATAACGGCTGCTCGCTTTGTAGTTCAGTGCGCGTTGATGGCACCGTTTATCAGGATAATGGGACTGTCGTTACGAGTGGCGCGAGGTGAATTGATGGCACTCGTATTCCGTTCACTACTTTTGCTGTTCGCGACCTTTTGTTTCATCGCGGCAATCCGGGTGATGCCGCTTGCCGACGCTTTGGCAATCGTGTTTGTGGCCCCGTTCATAGTCTTGTTGGTCGGCAAGTTTTATCTTGGGGAAGATGTCGGTCCTCGTCGTGTCGGGTCTGCTCTTGTGGGGTTTGTTGGTGTATTGTTCGTCATCCAACCCAGTTTCGCGGCTTTCGGTGCCGTTGCAATAGTCCCGCTTGGTACGGCAGTTGCCTTTGCTTTCTACATTCTTGTAACGCGGGGATTGTCGCGTCGAATGCATCCTGTGGCTCTGCAATTCCACACTGGCCTGGTTGCCAGTCTGTTTTGCATTCCAATCTTAGTGGTTGCGCAAGGTTCTGGCTCCGAGTTGTTCGATCCCGTTTGGCCGACAGACATCGCGTTGTTGTGGCTACTAGGCGCTGGTTTTTTTGCGACGGTGAGTCACTTGATGATGACCTACGCACTTTCCTTTGCGCCTTCCGCCACATTGGCTCCATTGCAGTACTTTGAGCTACCGGTAGCGACCCTGTTTGGTTACCTTGTTTTCAATGACTTCCCCAACACGCTCAGCCTAATTGGAATTGCCATCATCATCTGTGCAGGACTGTACATGATACATCGCGAAAGGGTCACAGCCAGACAGTTGGTCACAGCGCGCGCAGCACCTCCAATCTAAGACTACACGCGTCGCCCCTCTTAACTGACCTTCGTGGATCCAGCGGCACCTACCAAGTCTCGGTCTCTGCTCAACGATTTTTCCGCATTTGAGATTCGTGGTCGGGTCGTCTTTTCATACAGCTATGTCGGAAGCTGCGATTTCTCACGCGTTGCTTCCCAAGTAAATACTTTCGGCAACGAACCTCATCATGCCTGGAATCTGACCCGCGCGCCCGACCTTGCGCGGTTTTCAAACAGCAGCTTTGGCCGAAGGGATACGAAAGTGGCAAACTTACTTGATCCGTTTAAATTGAAACACTTGGCTTTGCGCAACCGTATCGTTAGCACATCCCATGCACCGAGTTTTGCCGAAGACGGCCATCCACGGGACCGTTACAGGTTGTATCACGAGGAAAAGGCGAAAGGCGGGGTCGCTCTGACCATGGTCGGTGGGTCGACCAATATCGCCCCTGATAGCCCATCGGTGTTTGGCCAGCTTTATGCCGGTGATGACAGTATCATCCCATGGTTCCGGAAACTGACGGATGGTGTTCACGAACATGGCGCCGCTATCATGTGCCAGATTACTCATATGGGGCGACGCACAGCCTGGGATGATGGGCATTGGCTTTCGGTTATGGCTCCGTCTGGTATCCGCGAACGCGCTCACCGCTCCTTTCCCAAAACAATGGAACAAGAAGACGTCGATCGCGTGATCAGCGATTTCGCTGCTGCTGCGCAACGTTGTCAGCAAGGCGGGTTCGACGGGATCGAAATTTTATCCCACTCACACCTTCTGGGGCAGTTCCTGTCCCCACTGACCAACCAGCGCGAAGATAACTATGGCGGGACGTTGGAGAACCGTATGCGCCTGACCCTGCAAGTGCTAGACGCGGTGCGCGCAGAAGTCGGCCCCGATTTCATCCTGTCGATGCGCATCACCGGCGATGAACTGACCGAAGGAGGGCTGAGCGCCAAAGATTGCATAGCTGCCGCCCGGATGTTGGAACGTTCCGGCCATGTCGATCTTCTCAACATCCTTGCCGGTGCACCCTTTGATGATCTGGGCTTGGCTGAATGGGTGCGCCCAATGGGCCTGCCTGCGGCCCCGCATGTCAACGTGGCCGGCAGCATCCGTGATGCTGTTGATCTGCCGATCCTGCACGCCGGGGGGATTGCGGATATTGCCACGGCCCGCCACGCTGTCGCTGGCGGCCATGTTGATCTGGTGGGCATGACCCGCGCACAAATGGCCGATCCCTATTTGGTGGATAAACTCGCGCGTGGGGAGGAAGAGCGCATCCGACCCTGTGTTGGCCTGGGTTACTGCGTGGACCGGGTCAATCAAGGAAAACCTGCCGTGTGTGGGCACAATGCCGCCACGGGGCGAGAGCGGACCTTGCCTCATATCATCACCCTCAGCGACACTCGCAACAAAGTGGTTGTCATTGGCGGTGGGCCCGGCGGGCTGGAGGCCGCGCGGGTCTGCGCCCTACGCGGTCACGAAGTCGTGCTGTTTGAGGCGTCGGATCGGCTGGGCGGCCAGTTGGTTTTAGCCGCCAAGGGGATGACGCGCAGACAAGTCTGGGGCGTCGCTGACTGGTTGGTTTCCGAAGTGAGCACGCTCGGGGTCGATATCCGCTTGAACACCTATGTTGAAGCCGATGACGTGCTGTCCGAAGCTCCCGATGTCGTGGTGGTCGCGACAGGCGGCTGGCCCGAAACCGTAGCCATCCCCGGCGGCGACCTGGCGGTCTCCAGTTGGGAGGTGTTGTCCGGTGAAGCACGCGTCTCGGGCCAAGTGCTGTTGTTCGACGAGGTCGGCGACCACCCTGCGGCCATCACGGCCGACATGCTGGCAAGCACCGGGTGTAGCGTCAATCTCGTTACCCCGGATCGGACCCTTCTGCATGACCTCGGTCCAACAACCTCTGCCGTTGCATTGCGCGATCTGGTCTCCAACGCAGTTACCTTCACCTGTCTGCAAGAACTTACCTCTCTGACGCGTGAAGGTGACTTGGTTCGCGCCAGCTTGCGGCACGTGTTGACGGGGGATGTCACTGAATGTCTCGTTGATTACGTGGTTGTTGAGCATGGCCTGTCCCCGATGGCCGAGCTTTATTTCGACCTCAAGCCAAGTTCGCGCAACCTTGGACAGATCGAACACAAGGCGCTCATTGGGGGGACGTTTCCATACGTTGACACCAATCCGAGCGGTCAATTCTATCTGGCCCGCATTGGTGATGCGGTTACAAGCCGGAATATGCAC
Organism: Ruegeria sp. AD11(2025); assembly: GCF_056542405.1. Lineage (NCBI taxonomy): Bacteria > Pseudomonadati > Pseudomonadota > Alphaproteobacteria > Rhodobacterales > Roseobacteraceae > Ruegeria > Ruegeria sp. AD11(2025). The sequence goes on from NZ_JBQFZU010000024.1 coordinate 23,949, forward strand.
GCTGCAATTCTCGATGCCTTGCGGGTATGTGCTCCGGTCTGAAAGAAACCATGCTCCTCCGCCGATAAAACATGGGAGTTGACTAGCAGTTCTGGTGCAGCAAATGACAGGATAGCACCGACCCTCATAGGTTTCGAGCGGCCCAACCAATCATTGAGCTTCGCCAACCGATGCTGCGACGCGGCCCGTCGAACCTGCCGTTCGATGCGCGAACGAATTGGGCGGTCAGCTGAACTCAAGCAGAGCGGACTTTGCCGGATTTCGATTTCCAGCCTTTGCTGCCGCAGCAACTTTTCGCACATGCCGCACGCCTATCGTTGCGATGCAGCGTATGTCACCGAACCAGCCGTTCGAGGGCGTCGATTTGGCTCCGACAGAAACCGTACTTCCGCCGTAGCTTGACCCGACAACGTGGACGCGGGACGGAGCGAGGATTCACCGTGCAGGCCGTCACGACCGCTTTGTGGCAGTCCAGTGCCTATCCAGGCACCGAGTTATAAACTTAGAATGGGCTTCGCTTTGGTCGCCGACAGTGCTGAACAGTGCGGTTTTCTCACGTGCCAATCTTGATTTGGCACGCCAAACCGCCCAAGCGTTTCGATGTTTCCAGTTCCAGCTTGCCGCCATAGACGTTCAATAGATCAACGGAAATAGACAACCCCAATCCTGTTCCTTCTACAGAGGTATCCAGCCGACGGCCGGAACGCATAACCTCTCGTCGGGCGTCTTCTGGGATTCCTGGCCCGTCATCTTCAACGCAAAGTTCGATACTGCTGTCGGTACGTCGTGCAGTGATTTGAAATCTTGTGCTGCTCCACTTGAGGGCGTTGTCGAGAAGATTTCCAATCACTTCTTCGATGTCCTGGGGATCCATTCGAACGCGCAAACCAGACTCGCAATCCGAAGTCAGCGTTTTTCCTTCACGTTCTGCCATGGAGGAAAACAATCTGCACAACCGTTCGACCGAATTCGAAAGGTCTGTTCGGGAATGCGTCAACTCTCCGGTGATTGATGCGCGCATGCGTGCGAGGGAACGGCCAAGCTGGGCGTCAATTCGGCTGAGGGCTTCTTCTGCTGGCTCTGTTTGTGCTCCGGTTCGAGACAGGTCTGTCAATTCGTTGCGTAGAATGGCCGTCGGTGTTTTCAGGGCATGCGCCAGATCCGCTGCCTGCCTTCGGGAGCTGGAGACAATCTCGCGATTTCTGTGCAGCAACTGATTAAGGTCTTCAACGAGTGGGGAAACCTCATCCGGATAATCTTCGGGCGTCAGATCGTCGCCCTGATCCCAGCGATGGGCCACATCGGCGCGCAACTTTCTGAGAGGGCCGACAATGGCCGACATAAGCAGAAGCGAACTGGCCACCCCAATCAAGCCGACTAATCCAAAAACCGGAAGCAAGTTGCTTTGCGCTTCCCTGCGTTCACTGATCAATACCAGCCTGCTTTCGGCGACGGTTACGCCCCATTCCGTTCCATCTTCGAACGTGATTTTCTGAAAGACACCGCGAACGGCCTCACTATCCGGGCCTGTTGTGTTCCAAATGGCTGCCTCATCACTGGCGCGTGCAGGTTCTGCAATCGTTTCATCAAAAAGCGAGGCAGAGGTATAGACGACCCCGTTGCTGTCCGATACTTGCCAATACCGTCCTGAATAGGGCGTGCTATAGGCCGGGTCGAACAACAACTCGCGCAAGGTTTCGGGGTCATCCGTAGTGGCGCTGAGGCCAACGACAAGCTGGGTGTGACGGTCTCGCAACGCTCCGTCGAACTGATCCAGGACGCGCGTGTTGATGTACGAAAATACCACCAGCGTACCTACGCCCACGGACAACGCAGCCGAGGCGATGCCACCGAGTAAGGCCCGCTGGCGCAGCGATAGCATCAGGTAGGATCAATCATGTAGCCGCGTCCTCTGACCGTCGTGATCAAATCGGAACCCAGTTTCTTGCGCAGACGCGTGACGAATACGGCAATCGTGTTGGAATCCCTGTCACCGTCGTATTCGTAGATGTGTTCGGACAACTCTGTGCGTGACACCATGCGACCGATGTTGTGCGCCAGATAGGTAAGAACCGCGATTTCTTGCGCCGTCAGGTCAACCGGAATGCCCCCGACACTGACCCGACCGTTCCGCGTATCCAGCGAGACATCGCCCATTTCTATCACCGGATTCATTTGCCCACTTTGTCGCCGCAGGATCGCACGTACCCGCGCGGCCAGTTCGGGCATGTGAAATGGCTTGGCCATGTAGTCATCCGCACCCGCATCCAGGCCGTCGACACGTTCGCTCCAACCGTCTCTGGCGGTCAAGATCAACACGGGTGTTTTGACGCCCGCATTACGCCATTCGCGCAACACAGAAATCCCGTCACGCTCGGGAAGACCAATATCGAGTATGATCATGTCGTAAGGCTCAGTCGCCCCGAGATGCAGGGCATCGGTGCCGTTGTTCGCCACATCCACAACGCGACCCTCGGCACCCAGCAATTTTTTGATTTGTTCGCAGAGCTGGGGTTCGTCTTCAGCAAGAAGTATTCGCATATCCAGAGACTACAATCAAACCGGCATCAGCTTCACTCTATTTTTTGCCGCCACCGTTTCCACCACTGTTACCGCCACCGTTTCCACCACTGTTACCGCCGCCGTTTCCGCCACTGTTTCCGCCGCCGTTTCCGCCACTGTTTCCGCCGCCGTTTCCGCCACCATTGCCGCCGCCGTTTCCGCCACCATTGCCGCCGCCGTTTCCACCACCGTTACCGCCGCCATTTCCACCACCGTTGCCGTTACCACCGCCATTGCCGTTTCCGTTGCCGCCTGCATTGCTTCCGCTTGCGCTGTTCCCACGGGTAGCAGAGGCGTTCTGACCGTTATTGCTGTTGGAATTGGCTGTAGTGGAGCGAGCGGCCTCGGAAATCTCGCGCCCGACACTTGAACGGTTCGGAACCACTGTTCCGGTTTCGGCATTCACGATCACGCTTATGATCTTACCACCCTGCTTTTTAACCAGAATACGGTAGTAGACCGTGTCCGTTTTGAATGCACGGGCGTCGACAGGGGTTCCACCGAATGCCTTTTCCACGCCTTTGATGACGCGCTTCAACCGGATCGCGCTGCCCGACAGCGTCGCCTTGCGCAGTTCAGACTGTTTGAGTTCACGTGCGCCTGCGGCCGCTTGCCCTCCGGACAAGGCAGTCAGCAAAGCTGCAACCAGCAAAAGCGCTTTGGTCTGCATAGTACCCTCACACACCTTTGATCAAAACTATATGGCCGGACATGAACCGATGATGAACAGGCAGTTAGCCCTGCGTTCAAGCGACCTAGGACTAAATAGTGACGACCTTCAATGATTCGAGCCCGAATCCAACTGCCGACCATAGCGACCAAAATCAATGTGCTGATGGGTGTTGCTGTGTGGCTTGGGGAGATTGATATGAAAACCACCAACTGCGGACTGCTAAAAGCCTCAACAATCGCGATTGCCTTGCTGGGATCAACAGCCTTCGTAGCCACCGTCGCCGTGCCGGACGTTGCCTTTGCAAAGGAAGGCAATGGCAATGGCGGCGGAAAAGGTAACGGTGGCGGAAACGGCAAGGGTGGCGACAACGGAAATGGTGGTAGCAACGGCAACGGCGGCGGAAAGGGTAACGGCGGCGGCAAAGGGAATTCTGCCAAAGGAGATCGTGGCGACCATGGCGCTGTTGGCAACAAAGGCGGAAAGAACGGTTTTGACAAGAGCCGAGGTGACCGAAATGCCGGCAAATCGAAGTCCAAGTCCTCACGCTCTGCTTCAGGTAAGGGTGGCCGTTTTTCCTTGAAGGACATCTTCGGCGGCAAAGGTAAATCGAGAACCGTTGCCACCTCCAAAAAAGGCGCGACCACGAATGGTGTCAGGCAAAAGCAGAGGACCTACCACAAGCCGTCGAAAACCGTGATTTTGGAGGAGTCCATTCGTCCCACCGTCCGGACCAAAGGCAACACTATGGCTGCGCTGCTAGGTGCTCACCCGTCTGAACTGGGCGCCTTGAACGCGGCCAACGCCAGCGAGACTGCACTGGCAAACGCAGCCCCCAATTCGCGCGTCGGCCGAATTGCAAATTATCGCGATACCGTGTTGGCAGGCGAGCCGCTGCGCGAGGAACTTGCGGAACAGTTGGAAGAACTCACCGGACTGGAGCCACCGGAACGGACCGTTTCTGAGATCGAGGAAGACCTGGAGGTTGCCCTGAACGAAGTCCATGAAAACCAGAAGCGCGTTGAGGATCTCGAGCAGGCGCTGGAAGACGCCGGCGGCACAGATCCAGAGATCGAAGCGCAACTTGAAGAGGCCCAAGCCGCTTTGGACGACTCGATCGAAGAAGCTCAGGATCTGAACGACGAGAGACAGGCCACCATCGACTATAGTGAAACTGTCGAAGAGGTGGAGGAACTGACGGAACTTGTTGAAGAGCAAGACTTGGCCGAGCGTGAAGCCTTGGAAGCAGCGGCCAACAAACCTGTCACCGACGCTGTTGAAGAACAGGTCAAATCGCTTCTGGGACTGTAGCCGAAAGGGTTTAGACCGCTCTTGGTCTTTCACACCTACGGACGCCCGGTCGGGCCAGAGGCATCATGGGTGTTTAAGTGTCGGCATTGGTATCCGCTGATCGCGATGTTGGACAAAACGAAATCCCGCCCCAGGTTTGGGACGGGATTCAGGTTACAATTCCGATGTTTAGGACGAATATCGAGAATTGTTCCGGGGGGTCAACTGATAAGCCTACTGACGTTTTGGTGAGCCTCGGATAGCCGCTTGTTTTTTATGATTTGTGTTAGTGCATTTTCGATAGGAGGGAAGCGACCAGTGCTCGAATTCATCTTGGTTGTCTGACGCTCTTCGGTACTTTTGCCAGAGGTCTGCTTCGCAGCGTTCGTGCTGCGGTCTTCAGTCACAAAGGTAGGCTTGATCATGCTAATCCCCTTGTTGTCAACCAAACAACTTGCGTTCCGTTCAATATAACCAGGCCACTATGCCCCAGCGTGGTTGAACACATTGAGAATACACTGTTCACGTTCGGTTAATGTTGTTCACGAAATAAAAACAAAGGGTTTTGGCCGAACACCTCTTGTTTTGCACCCATCAACTTTGGCGGATTGGCAGGTCGATTATTGAGAGCACCGTGCCGAGTGATCCACTGCGCCGCAGGAGAATTGGTCAGCGGCAGGCAGGTCTCTGCCCAGGAATTGGTCAATTCCCGACGAGAAGCATTATCAAGACACAAAGCTAAGCGAGGCACCAGAGATGAAATCAACCTTGGGAATTGTGGCAACGTTATTCGCTATTCAAGCCGCATCGGTTGCGAGTGCCAGTTTCGTCTCGCAGCCTCTTGGGCCCAAACAGAGTGCCGCAGCGCATACAACACTGCAGCCTGTTCTCGCAAAATCCAAAACCGGACAGTGCCCGCCCGGCTTGGCTAAGAAAACAGTCCCATGCGTGCCACCCGGCCAAGTCAAACGATACCGGGTTGGGGACTACATCTATGATGGGTATGCGCGTATCAACAACCCCGTCCGATATGGTCTGAGGCGAAACGGATACTATGTGCGCGCCGGAGACTACGTTTACGAAGTAAACCGGGAGACGCACGAAGTGCTGAACCTGATAGGGGCAATAGCCGACATTCTGAACTAAGTGTCGTCTCTCAAGGTTGACCGGCTCGGGTTGCCGCCATTCGGCCGTCCCGCAAAGATCGGAAGAATGGGCTAATCCGAACCACCGCTGCTGCGCGAACGTAGGTCCGGTCCGGAATGGCGAACGGCTCGCGCGGCCCGCCGTTATTGTTGGCGATGCCGCTCAAGAATTTTCCTGCGAAAACATGAACAGTTCACACCAATTGCTGCAGAAGGGAGCGCTCTTGGTCGCCCTCGTTAACAACCGCATTTTTATGGATCAGGATGGGCAACTGAACCTTGATGCTGGCTGCTATGTTTTAGCGTTTGAACACGCTACCTGCATCCGGGCTCAGTTGCCGGGCAATCCAGATCCCGGGTTCTTCAGAGCCGCTATTGCCACTACCGGATTCTCTCCTGCGCAGGCAGCCATGATCGGCGACGATGCTGAAAGCGATATTGATGGTGCCTTGGCTACGGGACTGGCAGAAGCATATCAGGTGTGCAAAGGAAAACTCCGTAATGGCGACGAGACCCGGTTTATACCGAAACCGACGGCCACGGTGGCCGATATTTGCGAAACGGTGGAACGCTTGGCCGGACCTGGTGGCATGAAAGCGGAAGCTTCAACCTGACAGTCGAGGAAGGGTTTGACCGAGCCGGCAGATTGCAGGTAAATCCTCATATGCCTCATCACCCAATCTTATGGACCTTTCGCCGCTGCCCTTTTGCAATAAGGGCACGCCTCGCGTTGGCAAGTTCGGGTGTCAAAGTTGAGCTGCGTGAAATTCTTCTAAGGGACAAGCCGCAAGCCTTCTTGCAGACCTCTGCAACCGGTACCGTTCCTGCACTTCGCCTTCCGGATAAGGTTTTTGACGAAAGCCTGGATATCATGATCTGGGCTCTTGAACAAAATGACCCGCAGCGGCTTTTGGACATGCCACAGGAAGGGTGGGATCTGATCAAGGAAAATGATGGCCCGTTCAAGGCTGCATTGGATCACACTAAGTACGCCACACGCTATCCGGAAATCGACCATGCAGCAGAGCGAAAGGAAGCTGCAAGCTACTTGGTCAACCTCGACAAACAGTTGACCGGGCGGACTTGGCTGTTCGGAAATCGCCCAACCCTCGCGGATCTTGCACTCCTGCCCTTTGTCCGCCAGTTCGCCCATATAGACAGGCAGTGGTTTGACGCTCAGGAATGGCCGAATTTGATTGCATGGCTGGATCGCTTCTTAATAAGCGAAGCTTTCTCGCACGTAATGAACAAGTACTCGCCATGGGTAGAAGGCGACGCACCACTTTGGTTTAGCGGCCCTGTTCAACATGGCGAGCCGGTCCCTTGCCGACAATCACCATCTTCCAGAAGTTTCTAATCCACTTTTCCAAGAGTTGCCTGGAATTACTCGCTCACTGAAACGTATCCTCGACGACGTTTCTGCTTTTCGAGTTTACGGAGCGCTTCAGCGGCCTGACTTTCGTCGTTGTAGGTCACCATCATGGCTTGCCCATTCGTTCCAATACGACCCCAGCTGCGAAGAACGGAAACTTCTCCGAATAGCGTCGGCTGCAACTCTATTCCATAGAACCGGGCCATGTTGACGTCCGGGTCCACATGAATCAGATGGACAGGTGTGGCTTCTGTCAGATGCATACCTTTTTTGTATTTTGATTCAGCCTTTCGGTCTAGTGACCCTAGGAGGTCGATTAGCAGGCAAAGATTCTGAGCTTTGCCGGAGTCTAATACCAACTCTACCTGCCGATGAGACAATTTTCGCTCAACACGCATTTCCGCCGGTCACCAATAACTACCGGTGTCGGTAAGACCATTTGATCATGCGATTAGGTTTACGATTGCGTTCATTGCGCGACCAATCATTAAAATGATTAGGACACACTATGGTGCCGGTGTATCGGGCCGATTGGCTGGGGCTTCTTAGCCTAGGCGACGTGGTGTAGACTTTAGAACGGCTTGGATTTTTAGGAGAAGGACATGCCGGTATCCGGACCACCGCTGACCGTAACAGCGGATTTGACGGACCTGTTTCGACGGGGATTGTCAGCGGATCCCGAGGCGACTGCGCTGTACGCATTGGACGAGAAATTCAACTGGAGCGAGTTGGATACCGCCTGTACACGGCTTGCGCTGAGGTATCTGAGCCTGGGCTTAAACCCGGGAGACAGAGTGGCGTCGATCATGCCGAACCGGGCAGCACTTGTGATCCATTACCTGGCTTGTATGCGGGCGGGTCTCGTGGCGATGCCGCTCAACTATCGTTACACGGCCGCGGAAATCGACTATGCATTAGGATTGGCGAAACCTGTGGCGCTATTCGCTCATGCCGAACGGGCCGAGGATGTGGCCGTAGTTCCTGGCGTAGCGCAATTGCCTGTTGGAATGATTTCCTATGGCGGCAAATTGACCGGAGCGCTCGCCTTCGAGGATTTGCTGGCAGGAGAAGGCGAAGGGACGCTGCCGACAGTTGGAGCCGAGGTTCCAGCGTTCATATTTTTTACCTCTGGGACCACCGGAAAACCCAAAGGCGTGACACATAGCCAAGCCAGTATGGGATATATGGTAGCGAGCAATGCACAAGGGCTGGGCCTAGGTCCCGAGGACGTAGTGCTACCAGCCTCGTGGATTTCGCATACCGCAGGATTGCGACTGACGTTTGCAGGGCTTTGGGCCGGTGCTACAACGAATGTTGCACAGCGGTTCACACCCGACGAGCTCTTGGCGCTCTTGCGGCAGACGCGGCCGACGGTGGCACAGATCCTACCTGCGCCTTTGGCGGCGCTACTCACAGGACACGGGGCGAAGCGCGAAGACTTTCGCTCACTACAAACGATGATGGCCGGTGGAGACAAGCCCTCTCAGAAGCTGGTCGACGCGTTCGGCGCATTAGCCGGTGTACCGATTGGGGCGTTTTATGGGATGACCGAAATGGGGACGTCGCATTCCAACACCCACGGGGGCGCTGAAAAGCTCGGTGCAGTTGGGTTGAATAATCCGGGCTATGTCTCGGCGCTTCGCGACGAAGCTGATGATGAAGTGCCCGTGGGTATAGACGGGCGGCATTGGGTAAAGAGCCCGACCATAATGACGGAGTATTGGGAGAATCCGGAAGCTACTGCAGCGGCTTTTCGGGATGGCTGGCTCGACACCGGCGATTTGATGCGGCGGGACGAAGACGGTTATTTCTGGTTCCGGGGGCGACGAAAGCAGATCATCGTACATGACGGATCGAATATCAGCCCGACTGAAGTGGAGGATGCGTTGACAGCACATCCAGCCGTTGCCGCAGCAGTTGTGGTTGGAGTGCGAGACGAAATGCACGGGGAAGACGTCTGGGGGTTTGTGAGCCTGACCGAAGGCGCCAAGCTGGTGCGCTCAGGTGAGATTATCGACTTTGCGAGAGAGCGTATTGGATACAAGGCGCCGGACATGGTTCGGGTAGTGGAAGCTCTGCCGTTGACCATGGGCGGCAAGCTTGACCGAATGGCGTTGAAGCGCTTGGCGGCGGAAGAAAGTGGTGCTGCACATGTGCTGTGACGCGCTTGGCGGTTGGCTCAAGGAGTCGGACGGCTTGCCATGGGGTTTTAAGCGGTGGCCACAGGCGGCAAGCAGAGGGAGTCGCCTATTCTGTCCGACTGTGTACGTTCCTTGCGGGCTCTTTGCCGATCTGGAGTGCGATGCAGTATCTCCCTGGTCTCCGCTCGCGTGAGCGTTGAGAGCGTTCAAAACTGCTCTTTGTCACAGACCCGAAGTGTGGAGCGTTTTTGCGCCGCCTTCCGTGTTGGCACAGGCGCCAGTCAATTGGAACCACGACGCGTGGACAGATTGGTCGGAAGTTGCACCACAACATATTTCAATCTCAGATTGTCTAATTTGAACAGCAAAGGGCCTGGGCAGATCGGCTAGGATTGCACGACAAAGCACATTGGGGCACGGTGTTCATTCAACTGGAAAGGGTACCCATGTCCGCGGGGAAACCTACCAACCCATGGCTCATATTGCTGGGCCTCGCGCTCGGGGTCAGCATTTCCAACGCCTTTGGTCGCTTTGCATACGGCCTTATTCTGCCATCAATGAAAAGTAGCCTTGGCTGGAGTCTCACTCAGTCTGGTTGGCTAAATACGGCCAATTCGATTGGCTACATAGTAGGTTCGATTCTAACACTTCTGTTAATCCGGCATATTTCGCCTTCGCGGTTGTTTGCAAGCGGCACTTTAGCGACCGCACTGTGTCTTTTGGCGACCGGGTTTGATGAGAACCTCGTATTTCAAACTGCTTGCCGTACATTGGTGGGATTGTTTGGTGCTCTTTCTTTTGTATCAGGCGGCGTCCTGGCAGCATCGCTGTTCCAGAACAGCGCCCGAAGAAATGCATTGGCTATCGCCTTATACTTTGGCGGTGGCGGAGGATTGGGTATCGCGTTGTGTGGCGCTATCCTTCCCGGTATGTTGGACGCATTCGGGCCACAGTATTGGGACTGGGCATGGATCGGGGTCGGGTTGGCAGCCCTGGTCATTTGCCCACTCTCGATTTGGGCTGCAACCAGATTGAACGAAACCGAACACGACGCCGCACTACCTTCCATCCCACCGGTGCGCAGAATGCTGGGTGAACTCGGCGGGTATGCGTTGTTTGGACTGGGTTACATTGTCTACGTCACTTTTATCTCCGTCTGGATGAAGGAGCAGCAATCCAGTGTCCTGTTGACCACCGCAACGTGGATGGTTCTTGGGTTCAGTATCATGGGGTCTCCGTTTGTATGGCGCGGGGTGCTGGCTCGCTTTTCATCCGGAGTACCTTTGGCGCTGATCCTAAGCGGAGTCGCATTAGGTTCAGCCCTGCCGATCCTGGTTCCAACCGGATATGGATTGATTTTGTCGGCACTAGTGTTCGGACTGTCAGTGTTTATGCCGCCTACTGCTGTAACCAGCTTTGTCCGCAAGAATGTTGAACAACCGGATTGGGGTGCAACCATAAGCTTCTTTACCGTGATGTTTGCAATCTCACAGGCACTGGGGCCGATCGGGGCTGGCGTCATTGGGGACATAACCGGAGAAATAGGGGACAGTTTGATCGTAGCCTCTGCGATCCTGCTGGTAGGTGCCCTTTGTGCTGCGATGCAAAAGCCGCTCAGCCGTGAGGCGGCTTAGCCGTCGCAATCTGGACCACGCGCAGATGCTGCGTTTCATTCCCAACAAAAGCCTCAATGGATTCTGAATGAACAAACAGAAGCCCCCCGGCCATTCCAACGCGGTTCGGCTTCACGCGATCTCCCCATAGTGCGGGATCCAGAACTTCGCATCTATCGCCGCCTTCAAGTCATCCTCTGTGGTTTCGGGCGCAACCCCATCCAACTGCGCCTGTCGACCAACGGCAAAGGCGATAGCTTTGCTGACCTGACGAATGTTCCCCACATCCGGCAGCAAGCTGGCAGTGCGATCGGACTTTGCGGGCGATAATGTGGCCAAAGCCTCGGCGGCGGCCATGAACATCCCGTCAGTTACGCGGCGCGCGCCCACCGCCAGCACACCCAGCCCCATACCTGGGAAAATGTACGAGTTGTTGCACTGCGCGACATGGTGCGTCTTACCGTTGCAGACAACGGGATCAAACGGGCTGCCGGTGGCGACCATTGCACGGCCATCTGACCAGTGGATAATATCCGCAGGCACAGCTTCAATTCGCGATGTCGGGTTCGAAAGGGGCAACACGACTGGATGATCAGTCTGGGCTGCCATTGCACAAATGATCTCCTCTGAAAACAAGCCCGCCTGACCACTGACACCAACCAAAATGTTGGGTTTGGCCCGATTTATCACGTCCAGAAGTGAAATTTCACCGTCGGACCAGCTCCCCACTTTAGCAAGAGGTTGGACAATTTGTTTTTGGAACGGCAGAAGGCCTGTCATCGCATCGGTTAGCAGCCCGTTCCGGTCCACCATGAATATGCGCTCGCGGGCTTCGGTCTCGGGTAATCCTTGACGGACCATGAGTTGGACCAGTTGCTCAGCGATGCCCACTCCTGCAGAACCCGCGCCGAGAAACGCAATAGTGGCGTCCTTTAGCTGAATGCCAGTGACATCTGAGGCAGCCAGCAAAGTGCCTGCCGTTACCGCCGCCGTGCCCTGAATATCATCATTGAATGTACAGAGTTGATCTCGATACCGCGCAAGCAATGGTGCGGCATGTTGTTGTGCAAAATCCTCGAACTGCAGCAACACATCCGGCCATTTGCGCTTTACAGCCTGTACGAAGAGATCGACAAAATCGAAATAGTCATCCCCACTGACGCGCTCATTCCGCCAGCCGATATAAAGGGGATCTTCCAACCGCTCCTGATTGTTGGTGCCAGCATCCAAAACCACCGGGAGTGTCACAGACGGGCTAATTCCGCCAGCAGCAGTATAAAGCGAGAGTTTACCAATCGGAATTCCCATGCCGCCCGCGCCTTGATCGCCCAAACCCAAAATTCGTTCTCCATCGGTGACGACTATAGCTTCGACGGATGGCAGAATGGCGTTGTCCAATATGACATCAATCCGGTCACGCTCAGAGTACGAAATGATCAATCCGCGTGGGTGATCGTAGATTTCACTGAAACGCTTGCAGGCGTCACCTACAACTGGTGTGTAAATTATCGGCATCATCTCGGACAGATGCCGCACCAAAAGAGCGTAAAACAGAACTTCGTTGTCATCCTGAAGACCGCGCAGATAGACATGCTTGTCCAGCGATGTCTCCTCACGTTTAAAGGCGGCATAGACGCGGTCTACCTGGGTTTCGAGTGTTTCGATGTGCGGTGGAAGAAGGCCCAACAATCCAAGCTCTTCTCGTTCCGCCAAAGAAAATGCAGTACCTTTGTTCAAAAGCGGGTTGGTTAAGTATTGTAGATTTACCGGACCGGGATCGACCATAGGCTGTCCTTTCGGATCGGCGCACACAGGTTGCACGCATCTGTCCGGCAAGGTCAGCATTATACGGGAACAAATGCAACGAGCTTGCCACGTGAACGCTTCCTTCCGTATTGGATAGGCATGCTTGCGCGACGGTTGGCTCAAGTGTTCGGCCCAAAGCTGCCATTGACCTAATGCAAAAGATGCTGCGGCGTCGCCCGCCGATGTAGCCATTCGCCGCGTGGCAAAAACCAAGGGTCAATCCAACTCAAGATACACACAAAGAACTCGTCGTGTTCTTTTCATCGCCACATCTGTTTCACGGCCATTCTGGGGGCTTTCGGTTCGAAAGATGTAGAAGCAACAGTTTCTCAGAACTTCCTTCGGAATCGAGGTTGAAGACTTTCTGATGATCTTCGAAAGCATGACAATCAATAGGGACTTCTACATTAAGCCTAAACTCAGGACGTTTCCCAACTTGGCATCCTTCCAATCTGTTCCAACAGGAAATCCATGAAAACACGAACCTTAGCGGACAAGACGTTTGCTTTCGGATAGACAAGCCACAACACAGATGCGTCGGTCACCCGATAATCTGGCAAGACCTGAACAAGACTGCCTTCTGACAGTTCACGGTGGACGCTCCAGAGCGAATTCATAGAAATACCTGCTCCGGCAACCGTGGCGATTTTCTGGCTGTGGCCATCGTCAAAGGTTAGCTGACAGCGGGCCGCGCGGGGATCAAATTCTCCGGATGAACCGTCTGAACTGGTGAGAGGACGCGGCTCCTGATCTCTGAATGCGATCAAGTCATGGTCCATCAGATCGGATGGCACTGTCGGTGTCCCACGCTCGGCCAAATATCGAGGAGAGGCACAGAGTACGCGACTGTCGTCAGCGAGCTTGCGGCCTTTGAGGCTTGTATCTTCGAGCGCTGAGTTCCGAATGGCCAAATCATAGCTGCCCTCAATCAGGTTGAATTGGCTGTCGGACAGACGAAGGTCGAGATTAACCCCAGGGTATTGCAGGACGAATTCTGGCAGGATTGGCGCGATGTAGAGCTGGGCAAAAGTGCTGGGCGCGGTAAAGCGCAGTGTTCCTGTGGGCTGAGTTTGTCCCTGACCCAAGGCGGCGCGGCCAGCACTCTCCTGCGCCAGAATTTCCCGGGCGTAGGGCAGAAATTCAGCGCCTTCCAATGATAACGAAACTTTTCGGGTCGAACGGTGCAACAAGTCAGCACGCAATGTGTGTTCAAGCTTGGCAAGCCGGGCGCTTGCTACAGCCGGTGCAAAACCGAGTTCGCGCCCCGCTGCGCTAATGTTGAGTTTCTCAGCTGCAAGAACAAACAGGCGAAGGCTTTCTGTATCCATCACATTATATCCAAAATCCGAATTATCAATCTTTTGATGGCTTATTTTTATTCATTCTTCAATGCGTATCTTTAAAGCAAGCCAAAAGCGGAGCGAGATGCGAACGCAATTCGATTCCGAAATCGAGGTCCGAAATTGAAGCAAATAAGGAGGAAACTATGCCGGGTACTGCAACCGTCAATTACCACGTCCACAGTACGTCGAGGCAGGCGTTTCATATCGATGCCGGAGGTGTCGCGGGAAATCTGATCTCACCAGAACTTGTTGCGACGGAAATTTCACTCCGAGACCTTCGGGGGTCCGAGGATGCTATTTCTTTCGAAACAGACGGCGTCTTGTTTGTCACATCACCCAGCGATGTAACTTCGTTTGAAGATGGAAACGATTGGCAACAGCTTTATGATCGCGAATTAACCGATGTGCTTACCCAGCATTTGGGTGCCAAAGAGGTCTTTGTTTTCGACCACACATTAAGAGTCGATGACCCTGACTCTGATCGCAAACCTGCCCGGAATGTTCATAGCGACTACAGCACTGAAGGGGCGGAAAAGCGACTGGTAGACATTCTCGGGTCAGACAAAGCTGCAGAATGGGTCACGGGGCATTTTGCCTTCATCAATATCTGGCGCCCTGTCGAAAACCCGATCAATAGCGCACCGCTTGGTTTTGTTCGCCCATCCAGCGTCACAAATGAAGATTGGATTCTGATTGACTTGATTTACCCTGACCGGCGTGGCCACATCATGGGACTGGCGGCGAGTGACGCACATGAATGGGTTTATCAATCACGCATGACCCCGGATGAGATTGTCCTGTTCAATATCTACGACAACCAAGGATTGCCTTCAGTGGGTCACAGTGCAGTCGATTTGGTTGAGGATCCAAGTGTCCATTCTATTCGAAAGAGCCTTGAGAGCAGAACAGTTGTTCGCTTCTGAAAAGTTAGCGAAAAGCCAGGCAAACACCTAATGCGAGCTTAAAACACGCTCGGCCATTAAAGGTCAGATGAATACTAACTTCAAAGGGCAGTCCGTCCTCAACCATCCGAAGCCTGACTTGTGAGCAAAGGAATGAACCATGTCCAAGACAATTCTCATCACCGGATCAACCGACGGCCTCGGTCTCTTGACTGCCAAAACCCTCTCGGCACTGGGACATAGAATTCTGCTACATGGCCGAAACCGAGCTAAGCTTGAGGTGGCGGCCACGGAAGTCGGTGGACAGACTGAAAGCTTTGTCGCAGACTTTTCAAAGCTAAGTGATGTCGAAGCGCTATCGGCAGAGATTCTTGACCGACACGACCGCATAGATGTCCTGATCAACAATGCTGGTGTCTACAAGACAGCCAATACGCGAACGCCGGATGGCTTCGACGTTCGCTTTGTGGTCAATACGTTCGCGCCATGGGTGTTGACGCAACGACTGCTGCCGATCATCCCGCAGGATGGCCACATAGTTAACCTGTCGTCTGCGGCACAAGCTCCGGTCGATGCAAAGGCGATGGCTGGTTATGGTTCGCTGGACGACTTTGGGGCCTATGCCCAAAGCAAACTGGCGATCACCATCTGGTCTCAGGAACTGGCAAGAGCGCTACCAAATGGTCCGTCTGTCATCGCGGTGAATCCCGGCTCGCTGCTTGCTTCCAAGATGGTGAAAGAGGGATTTGGCGTCGCAGGAAATGATATGAGGATAGGCGCGGACATCCTGTGCCGTGCCGCACTGGATTCTGAGTTTGCCGATGCTTCCGGCAAATACTTCGACAACGATTCAGGTCAGTTGGCGCGACCGCATGCATCGGCATTGAATGAAGATCATAGAAAATCTGTGATGAAAACTATCCGCGAGGTTGCCGCCGCCATGCATTAAGCTCTCGCGCGGGTGGGAAACTGCGAGAGCATTGACCTTTATTTGCTGAATTGGCGCTCAATGCTGTAAGCTGGTGGCACGGGGAGGACGTATGGTGAAAACCGATAATTCCTTGCACTTTGGGAATGCCATCAGTGAGTCTTGGGAGCGCTGTGAGCTTAAGTACAAGCTTGTTCGGGATGCAGCTCGTCCTATCCTTCGCCTGCAATCATCTGAAGTGGCTCCGCGGTTAGAGGAATTGGTAGAACGTTCCGGCGGTCGCCAAGGGATAATCAGCCAACTCGCTCAAATAGCTGCCAATGCTGGTCATTGCCTTGTTGTCACGGATATCGACGGAGTTTCGGTTCGTCTGGAAGGCGCCGACCAGGGCCGGTCCGTTTTTGAAGAAAACGGCATCGCCGTCGGCTCCTGTTGGGATGAGCGCATTGCAGGAACTAATGGTGTTAGCATGGCGTTATCTGAGAGAGATGCCTTCACTGTTAACGGAGGAAACCACTACTTTTCTTCATTGCGTCCATTCGCTTGCACAGCTGCCCCTCTATTTGACGCAGAAAACCACACACTAGGTGCAATCAGCTTGGCTATGCTGGATCGCAATAACTCGTCAGATTACCTCTTCGCGTCTCAGCTTTTGGGCACCGCAGCAGACAGAATCCAGCGCATACTATTCGAAAAGCAGTTTGCAGATGATTTGATCATTTCTGTTTCCTCAGCTGATGGGCGTGACTTGCTGAAGCGGGATGAACTTGTTGCCTTGAACGAAGCTGGCATCATCTTGGGCACCACTGCAGGAGCGCATCGCCTCGTAGGTGACAAGACGCCCGCGACATTGAAAGGGAAGGCTTTTGAGTTGGTGTTCGGTACTGATTCAAAGGCTATGGAAACCGTCCCCGAAAGAGTATTGAGTGTTCGGTCCAAGCACGGGCCAGTTCTAAATTTCTCGGCGCGGACCAAGAGAGATAAGCGCATTTCTCCAGTTTCATGGAGAAACCCTAAGGCTATAGCTTCGCAAGGACCGAAACGCATCCGAATGGCCACTTCGTTGCGCCAGCTTTCAATTGGAAGCAATCGAATGGCGGCGCTTTGCACGAGGGCGTTGGCATATTACAGAAAGGGATTGCCGTTCCTGATCGAAGGAGAATCCGGAACCGGAAAAACTGCCCTCATTGCTTCGATCCTTGAAGCCGACAAGTCCAATTCGACCCGGGTAACGACAGTGGATTGCGCATCGCTGGGAGAAACTGAGCAGGACAAGCTTTTTTTTCCAGACGTTGCTTGAACAAACGCGTATTGCGGGTTCAATTGGAGCTGCAGACCAAGAACATATCGTACTTGTCTTTGAGAACGTCGACGAGCTGCCAGAATTTGCGCAGGCTCGCCTCAGGGTGCTGATGGGTGAATTTGAAGCTGATGGGTTCCTGCTTGAAGAGCAGATTTCAGAGCTGACTCCCAGAATTATCGCGACATGCCGTCAGCCGCTTCGCGCTGCCGTCCAGGATGGGTTATTCCGTGATGATCTCTATTTCCTGCTGGCAAATACGATTGTTCAACTTCCTCCTCTTCGACAGCGTGAACGGGTTGATGCCTTGGCTGGCGAGATTGCTCGACAGTTGGCAGGAGAGGCAGTTCAAATAACAGAAGAAGCAAAAAGTGCGATTTCCCGTTCTGATTGGCCGGGCAATGTCCGAGAGCTAAGAAACGCCCTGCAGCAAGCGCTTATGGAAGGGGACGGTCGGCGTATCTCACGACTGGACTTGCCGGAACGCACTATACCAGTGTCCGAAACACGCAGGGTCATAGAGACAAGACAGAGTTATTGCGACCAGTCAAATTCGACCTATGATGAGCAGACACTCATTCAGGATGCGCTGATTGGTGCTCGATGGAACGTCTCAAGAGCAGCGCGTAAAATAGGCATGGGTCGCGCAACCATTCATCGAAAGATGAAACAATATGGCATCGCGCGACCTCGTTAGCATGAGCATGGTCGGCAACAAATAATGTTGCCGACAAGCGGTCGAGCGAAACTATTTGTGGATGACTTTACCGAAAGCGTCGAGCGCGCTTTCATGCATCATTTCGCTAAGTGTTGGGTGCGGAAATACAGTTTCCATCAAATCTGACCCCGTTGCATTGAGCTTTTGCCCGACAACGTACCCTTGGATAAGTTCTGTCACTTCGGCCCCGACCATATGCGCGCCAAGAAGTCGCTCGGTCTTGGCATCAAATACGGTTTTAACCATCCCCTGCGCGTCGCCCAAGGCAATAGCTTTGCCATTGCCCTGATAAGGAAACCGCCCGACTTTTATGTCAAAACCGGCTTCGATTGCTTGCGCTTCGGTCATACCAACACTCGCGATCTGAGGGTGGCAATACGTACAACCTGCAATACTCTCCGGTTTTACAGGGTGACCTTCAAGTCCAGCGATGAGTTCCGCGACCATAACACCCTCGTGACTTGCCTTGTGAGCAAGCCAGGGCGCCCCTGCGACATCTCCAATAGCGTAGAGCCCGGGTATTTTGGTGCGGCAAAACTCGTCTGTGACGATGTGATTTCGATCGATCTCAACACCCAACTCTTCGAGACCAAGGTTCTCAACGTTACCAGTGATGCCAACAGCAGAAATCACGGCGTCAAACTCCTGAACCGTGACCTCGCCGTCCTTTTCGATACGAGCGACAACTCGGTCGCTGAGACGTTCAAGCTGCGTAACTTTCGAACCCTCGAAGAATTTCATGCCCTGTTTGCTGAAGCTCTTCCTGGCATAGGTCGAAATCTCGGCGTCTTCGGCAGGCAAAATACGCTCCATTACTTCCACTACGGTCGTTTCTGCTCCGATCGCGTTGTAAAAACTGGCAAATTCGATACCGATCGCACCAGAACCGATGACCAGCAGCTTGTTCGGTTCACGCGGCGGCTGCAGAGCATGTTTGTAAGACCACACACGGTCCCCATCAGCTTCAAGCCCAGGAAGATCCCTTGCGCGTGCGCCCGTTGCCAGAACGATATTGTCCGATTGCAGTTTCTGCTCTCCATCGCTGGATTTCACAATAACTTCGCCATTCCCGGCCAGGCGCGCTTCACCCATAATAAACGGAACCTTGTTCTTCTTGAACAAATAGCCAACGCCACTTGAAAGTTGTTTGGCAACTCTCCGCGACCGCGCGACAATTGCTTCGAGATCGTGTTGTGGGTCTTCAATCTTCAAACCGAAGTCTTTTGCATTCTGCGCCAGCTGAAACACTTCGCTTGAGCGGAGAAGTGCCTTTGTGGGAATGCATCCCCAGTTCAGACAAATACCACCAAGGTGTTCACGCTCAATACAAACGACATCCAACCCCAGTTGGGCTGCACGGATTGCAGCAACATAACCACCTGGTCCTGCTCCGATTACGACCATATCGAATTTGGTATCAGTCATTTTGGATCTCCGTGATGAACGGCCTAAACCAGGCCAAAAGCATCTGCTGTTTCGGTAAAGCGAGTGAACGTAGCCGACGCGGCAAACACCGCGATGAGCAGAGCAACACCTCTGCGCCACGTGTCGTGCACCATTGGGAACAGGCGATCTGCCAGCAGGATGACCGGTAGGATCATGGCATAGATCGCGAATTGACAGGCCTCCAACCCAAAGGCGAATGCTAACAGGTCGAGGAAATCAAACTGACCCGCGAACATCGCCTGAGAGGCAGAGGCGGCAAACCCGTAGCCATGGACCAGTCCAATGACGAACAGCGCCAACCAACCCAGCGGATGCCGGATCTGAAAGCAAATAAATGCGCCAGCGACAACAATCGAGAGCGCAATGCTAAACTCCACCAGTGGTATGAACCAGACTGTTGCGGGCGCGATTCCATAGAGGCCAGCCGCAAGAGTGATCATATGTCCAATGGTGAAGGCTGAAGCCAGCCCAAGTGCTTGACGCCAGCTTTGTGCAGCGATGGCGATCAGGATGATAATGGCCAGATGATCAAGCCCAAAGTAAATGTGTTCTGCGCCGATCAAGGCTGCATCACGCATAACGATCCACTTGTTTGATATCGCTGGGAATGAGGTGTCCAGAACACCGATCATTGCTTGGGTTTCAGTCCCATCATCGCGGTGCAATTTTACGACGGTGCCAAACTTGTCGATAACCTGAAAGTTTGCCCCAAGCTCTGAAACAAGACGCAGGTCCTGGTTGAGAGATCCTGCTGGTACAGAAATCGCGACGTCCAAGGTGAGATCAAGATACGGGAGAGTAGTCTGATCCATTTCAACCGCCTCTTCAAAGGCTGCTTTTGCAGATTTGAGAGTTCCAAATGACGGCCGCGCGGTATCTGTCCAGAACCGGAATTGTTCAATCTGAACCGCTGATTCACGGCCATCAGTCCAGATGGACAACGACCGGCTGAGTATTTCTTCGAGCTCTGACTTGCCGCGCTCAACCGCATCTGTGTCCAGATAGATATCAGCGCCTTTTCTGACACCAAACGGAGGCAATCGTGTGTCGTTCTGTCCTTGCCAGTCGTTCGGAAGCAGAGCCAACGGAGCGGGCATCCGAATGAGCACGATTACCTGGTCCCTGCCGTCCCCAGCAATATGGATAATTCGCGGATCGGAATAGCTGAAATGCGCATTCGCGCCCTGCGGCAGGCCAAACAGCGTCAGCAAAGCGACCACGGAGCTGAGTGTCCAGGCTGCGAGATAGCTTCGCGCTGTGCGTACGGGGTTGTCCATGGCTGATCGCCTTCAAAATGGGGCTCCGATACGTAAAGCAACGGAACCCTTGGATTGTCGGTCAGAAAGTCAATCGCGCGGATCCCAGAAGCGCTGAGCTGTCTGGTCCTTGTGGAAGGCTATATCGTCGGGGAAACTGACGAGTTCCATTTGCGCACCCCAAGGCGACATGAAGTACACCCATTGTTCGCCTTCCAACGGTATGCCGGGCAGGTCGTGGGGTTCCGCAAGTACACGCACACCGTTGTCACGCAAGTGCTGTACAGCAGCCTGCATGTCGTCGACATAAAACGCCAGGTGATAACCGCCGATGTCGCTGTTCTTTGGCGGGTTGGGATTCTGATCCGGCGAGGTGTATTGGAACACTTCGTAGGCTGGGCCATTGCCGCAGCGTACCATTGTGATGACGTCGATGACCGCGCGCGGATTGACGTTCAGGTTTTCTGTCATCCAGTCATCTTCGAACGGACCAAACGGACCGAAGGAAAAAAAGGACTCACATCCGAGGACGTCGACGAGGAATTCAACGGCATCGTCCACGTCCGGAACGGTGATCCCGATGTGTTGAGTTCCGCGCATGCCTGGAAGTTCGGCAAGCGCGACTGGCGGCAGACCAAGTGCCAGTGTTGAGGCGCAGGCGATTTTACTGAGTTTCTTGAACATATTCTCCTCCTATGGATTGATGCTGTTTCAGGGCGAGCAAACCCCGCTATTGCGCAAGACCGACTGCCCCCAATGCAGCCAGGCCCAAAGGCCTGACCGCACCGGGGAGAGGCGCGTGTGGCGTCAGATATTTTGAGCGTTCATCTCTTGCGCGATGTACTCTGCCTGGCGGATGACCAATGCCACGATGGTCAATGTGGGGTTGGCCGCGCCGGATGAGGTGAACACACTGCCGTCAGATATGAACAGGTTCGGAACATCGTGGGTCTGACCCCATTTGTTCACGACACCCTTGTCTGGGTCCTCATGCATCCGTGCTGTGCCCATGTTGTGGCTTGCCGGGTATTTGGCCAAATGGTGTGTCACCTTCGCGCCGACGGCATCATGGATTTTATCCATCACTTCATAAGCATGCTTCAGCATACGTTCGTCGTTGTTATGCGGCGTGCGGTTTACGATAGGCACCGGAAGACCATGCTGATCTTTTTCAGTGTCATGCAGCGTGATACGGTTCTGCTCTTGCGCCAGATCTTCACCCACAATGTACACACCGGACAGATAGTCATATTTTTCCAGTGCTTCAGCCAGATCCTTGCCCCAGGCACCGTTCCCGCGTTTCAGAAAGAGCGACATAACCGGAAGACCAAGAGTCAGTTTCTCGAGGTGGTACCCTCCAATGAAACCACGATCGGGATTGTTGGGGACTTCGTCGGCAACGATACCGGCCACCTGGGTCCCACGGTGGATATGCACACGTTCCGGCATTTCGCTGTAGACGCCACCATTGACGTGAACCATGTAGTTCTTGCCGACCTGGCCGGAAGAGTTTGCCAACCCGTCCGGGAACATCGACGATGCCGAGTTCAAAAGCAGACGCGGGGTCTCAATCGAGTTGCCGGCGACCGCCACGATACGGGCCTTTTGAACATGATGGTTGCCGTCTTTATCGGCATAAACCACTCCTGTGGCTTTGCCGGTGTCGTCGTGCTCGATCTTCAACACCATACAATTGGTGCGAACTTCGCATTTGCCCGTTTCCTCGGCTGCCGGAATTTCCGTGATGTCCGTCGACCATTTCGCACCGATCTTGCAGCCCTGCATGCAGAACCCGATTTGTTGACAGGCTGGCCGGCCATCATAGTCTTCTGAGTTGATCGCCATCGGCCCGGACTGGATTTTCGTATAGCCAACACGGCGTGCGCCTTCGGCAAGAACACGGAAGTCGTTGTTCCAAGGCAGATGCGGCATGCCGGTCGCCTTGCCTGTCACGCCCATCTTGATTTCGGCGCGGTCGTAGTACGGCTCCAGCTCTTCCAATGTGATCGGCCAGTCTTCTACATTAGCATTCTGAATATCGCCGTTCACGGTGCGCATTTTGAACTCGTGCTCATAAAAGCGCAGCGAAACACCCGCCCAATGAACCGTCGAGCCGCCAAGCCCCTTGACCAACCAGTTCGGCAATGTCGGGTGGTTTTGAGCCCCGTGCCAGCCGCCGCCCGAATATCGTTTGTCGAAATCGGTCAGCTTGAGGAACATGCCCCATTCATCGTTTTCGATGTCGTCAAATCCGAAAACGCCGCCGGCCTCCAGAACAACCGAAGAGATACCTTTTTGCGCAAGTTCATTGGCCAACGTTCCACCGCCAGCACCCGAACCAATGATGACGACAACGCTGTCGTCGTCCAAGTCAAATTGGGTAGCCATTATGCTTCCTCCTGCTTTCTTACCTGCCGACAGCCTTCAAACGCTCTTCGAGCGTCGGGCCGGGAGGAATCCAGGTCGCATCGCTGAAACCACGGTCGATATAGCCGCCTTGTTCCCAGGAAGAGCCCTCATAGCCGAATTGCGGCCATGCTTCAGGATTGATGTAGATGCCGCTCCAGGTGGCCCATCGGAGTTTCTGAAAAAAATCGCTGTCCTGGATGATACGCAGAAGCGCTTCACGTTTTACGTAGGCATCCACATCAGCATAGGCAGTGCCATGGAGATCAGCAGATCGCGCATTGAGATCCTGCAACCCGTCAGACAGAAGTTCCGCGGTTTCTTCCGAAGAATCCGCCTCGGTCAGAACACCCGTCAAAACATCCTGATAGACGCTCAGCGGAAGAAAATCCGGGTGAGGGAAGATATCTTGAACGATCTGCAGCAATGTGATGGCCTGATCTTCGTTCAGCGTTGCGGCAAAGGCGTTCCCCGCGGCCCCCACAATCGCCGTTGCACTTGCCCCGGCCAAGATTGATTTGACCAGAAAGCTTCGGCGACTAAGCCGATCTTTTTGCGCCTTTGGTGTTTCAGGATTCTTGGTTTCGAAATCCATATTCTCCTCCATATTGGATTTTGAGCCCGCCCTTTCGGGCCTGCTAAGAGGCCTGACGATGTTTGGATGAGGTTCCATCGAGTTGATCCTGCGCGGATCAGAAGCGGTGAAACCCGCCTTTCTGAGAAACGTAGAGAGGCGTGATGCCCTCCAGGATACCGCGAATGTATGGCGTCGCATTATTCGACACGATGGCTTCGCACCCGTCGATCAACTCGAAGAACCGGCCTGCATAATTCTCGGCAAACCCTTTCACATGCAGATCGCCATTCGCGGCATCCGCATATCTTTCGATGATATGCCAGGTGTTACCGTCGTCAGTTCGATACCATTCGTAAACCAGCGTACCCGGCTCGTTTTGGGTTCTCGCAACGAGCTCGGCCATGAGGTCTTCGAAACTGCTGGCGTTCTTTGAGGGCACACCAACTTTCAGGTGAACGTGGATCGTTTCATTGGACATTGTTTCCTCCCTTTTTTGCAAACCGCCTTCCGCTGGCGGCTCATGTTTTTGCTCATGCCGCAACAAAGGCATGCGCTTTGCTGTGAATGGACCGAAGCGCTGACACCGAAGCTGCGTGCAGGTCCTGAACGATGGTATTGGGGGGGCGAACGGGCTTGTCGGTAGCAAGCTCGAGACTTGTGTGAGCCGCAGAAGAGACAGCGCCAAACCCCAGGTCGGCATTAAAGGCGCCCACTGCCCGAGCGCCGGGTTCAACTGAGCCCGTGGCCAGGATCAAAGCATGCGCCAAAACTCGTATGCTGGTTTCACCAAGCGGCTTCCAGCGCTGCGCTGTACCCACGACCTTCTTGCCGCCAAGGGAAAGATTCCAATCGCCGTCGCAGAAGCTTGCAGGCGTGGGACCTGTGGCCAGCCTTACCCCCGTGGAACCTAGCCCGTCTCGAATGATGCCGGTAATCAACCTATAGCCATCATTGATCGCAAAACCGCGCGGTGCGGTGAAAGCGATTGCCAAATTGACGATCCCCGACCCTTGCGGAACAGCGCCCCCTCCGGTTGGACGAGTGAAGACGGGCCAACCACGTGTCAGCGAATGCGATAAGGCATTGTTGAAACCGGGGCTGTTGCGATACGAGGCCGGACAGACCAGCGCATCATTCTGGCAGGTCCATAGACCCACGGCAGACTCCCGAGCGGCAAAAAGCTCGGCTTCAAAAGCCAACCCCTCGGCCGGGCTTGAAAACTGCCGTAGAAGGCTGGTCATTTGCCCATTCCTTCGATTTCTTCGCAGATCGAAGTCAGAAGGTCGCCCGCCGGGGCCCCGTCGAGGGCGCGATGATCGAAAGTTAACGACAGACCCACATGCGGACGCAATTCGATACCGCCATCTTCACTTCGAACCGCCCTGTCAGTAAGGCGCCCGATACCCAGAATGCAGATTTGCGGGGCATTGATGATGGGTGTGAAGTGCTCGACCCTGGTCAATCCAAGATTGCTGACAGTGAACGTGCCGCCAGTCATTTCTGTAACGCTGAGCTTGTTGGTCTTCGCCCGAGCGGCAAGGTCTTGTCGTGCCGCCCTCAGTTCAGAAACATCCATCTTACCCGCACCAAAGATCGCTGGTGCAACCAACAAATTTCCCGGCAAGGCAATCGCAACCGACAGATCAATCGCGCTGGAAAGCTTGACGTCTTTTCCCTCTACTCTGCCATTGGCGTCCGGGTTCTTTTTCAAAGCGCGGATAACCGCTGACATCAGAAGATCCTCGACCGAAGCCTTCGTTCCTGCCTCGGCCAATCGGGTCTTTTCCGCCAAAAGAGCGGTCGCGTCGGCGCTGCCCTGATGCGTCAGCTGGGCGGCTGTCTGCAGGCTTTTCACCATCGCATCAGCGATCATCCCGCGCACACCCTTGAGCGGGACAGTTTTCACTTCGCCGCTCATTCTATCGATCCGATCACGGCGCCTTTGGCGACGACAGCATCGGCCTCTTCTTTGATGCTTACGGTCCCGGATGCCGGGGCAAGGATTTCATACTGAACCTTGGCCGTCATAATTTCGGCAATCAGGGCACCTTCTTCGACGGTCGATCCATTATCGACCAGCCAACTTGTGATGACAGTTTCCTCGTCCTCTTCCCATAGATCCGAAGGGATAGTGATATCAGTTGCCATTTAGGCACTCCTTCCTTGTTCGGGGCCGCAATGTGCTGCCCCGTGCTTGATGGTTTTCACTGGTGTGTGGATCAGGCGGCTTTCATGTCGTTCCAGGCTGCGACGATCTTGTCCGGGTTCGGCAAACAGTGTTGCTCCATGACACGAGAGAACGGGATCGGCACATCCGGGAAAGCGATCCGCCTGGGTGCGGCTTTCAGCACCGAGATGTCATGCTCTGTAACTGTCGCGATGATTTCACCGGAGACGCCGTAGCTCATGTAGTCTTCGTCAACGACGATCAGCCGGCCGGTTTTGGACACCGAGGCGCGGATCGTTTCGCGGTCCAGCGGCACAAGGCTGACGAGATCCACAACTTCGGCGCTGACGCCCTGCCCTTCCAGCTTGGCAGCGGCCTTCAACGCGTTGTGAACGCCCATGCCAAGGCTGACAATAGTGACATCTGATCCTTCGCGGACCACTTTGGCCTTTCCGATTTCCACGGTGTAGCTTTCTTCGGGAACATGAACGGTTGCACCGGCTTCAGTGCCCAACCAGCCCATGCCTTGAAGGCTCTTGTGGTACATGTAGACCACGGGGCTGTCATCGCGCATTGCTGCCGTCATCAGCCCTTTGGCGTCATAGGCGTTGGAAGGGGCCACGACTTTCATGCCAGGTAAGTGGGCAAAGGTGCCGTAGACACATTGCGAGTGCTGACCTGCGTCCGAGTAACCGCCGCCGGTCGAAGTCATCAGCACCATCGGCACTTTGAAATTACCGCCCGAGAAGTAGATGTTCTTGGCCATTAGATTGTAGATCGCGTCGAAGCAGACGCCGAAGAAGTCCACGAACATCAATTCTACGACTGGTCGCATCCCGTCTTGTGCGGCACCAACTGCTGCGCCAATAAAGGCCGTTTCTGAGATCGGAGTATCACGAACCCGTTCGGCGCCAAACTCGTCCAGGAGGCCTCGGGTGTTTCCGTAAACTCCACCCAGCGCACCGATGTCTTCACCCATCACGAAGACCGAGGGATCAATCTGCATTTCCTGCTGCATCGCCTCGGCCATAGCTCGGGCGATGGTCAGCTTTCTTTCGTTCGATTTGTTCATTTTTCCTCCCTCCAGCTCAGGCAAAGACCGCTATCAGCGCATCTTCAGGTGCTGGTTCTTCGCTTTCCCGGGCGAATTTGATTGCAGCCTCTACGCGTGCCGCGCTTTCGGCTTCGATTGCGTCGAGCTCAGCTTCGGTGGCTGTTCCATCGGCAAGCATTTTGGCCCGCATCTTCGGAATAGGATCCTTTTCGAAAAGCGCGTCCTTTTCGCCCTCTGGCCGATACCCTTCGGCATCACCCATGAAGTGTCCCGCCAGACGATATGTCTCAATTTCCAGAAGGGTCGGGCCTTCGCCAGCCCGTGCACGCGTTATGGCCTCTCCGGCTGCCTCATAGATCGCGTAAGGATCATTCCCCTCGATGCGTTTTCCGGGGATGCCGTAAGCCGCAGCGCGGTCCGCATTGTTTGTAACCGCTGTTGAGGCTTCTTTGGAAACCGAGATGCCCCAGGCATTGTCCTCGATCACGCAGACAAAGGGCAGGTTCCAAACGGCGGCCAAGTTCATGGCTTCATGCCAGCCACCCTGGTTAACTGCACCCTCTCCAACAAACGCGACCGCAACTCCCGGTTTGTTTTGCATCTTTCGGGAAAGAGCCGCGCCTACAGCTGGCCCCATGCCTTGGGCGATGATCCCCGAGCAGGCAAAGTTCACGTCGGCATCAAAGATGTGCATGTGGCCGCCGCGTCCGCCGGACAGGCCTGTCTTTTTGCCAAAAATTTCCGCTGCCATTTTGTCGAGGTCGACACCCTTGGCGATCGCTTGATGGTGGGGGCGATGCGTCGCTGTCACGACGTCATCAGGATTGAGATGCGCACATACTCCGACGGCGACCGGTTCCTGACCGTCACTTAGATGCATTTCTCCAGGAATCGGCCCATTAGCCATATTAAATACGGGCGTTTTGCCTTCGAAATAGATGCCTGCAATGGTTTCTTCGAACCGGCGGCTCGTGACCATATTGCGATACATCCAATGCTGTTCTTCGCGAGTTGGTGTCATGCGCTCCTCCCAAGCATGCGATCGTGATGTCGCTCATGTTTCGTTGGGAAGGCTGGCGAGAAGCGCTGAATGCGGCAAGGACCTCGTTAGCTCTAAGCCCTGCCAATTGCCTAACTGTCTCACCGCGAGACAATTTGAGACAGTTTGAGACAATGGCCCTCAAGCTATCGCGACCACAGCATGTGGTTGCTTACCAAAACCGATATTGGAGATTCTTCCAGATTATTCTCAGAATCGGAAAACTGAACTCCGATTTGGGCCAATTTATCCCAATGGGTGTTCAATCTACGTATGAGCCGTCAAACACCCATCCGGAGATGCCCAATGAAAGCAATGACCCTTGTTGAATACGGCGACAACGCAAAGTTCGAACTCGCCGAGATTGAGACGCCTACTGCCAAACCCGGCCATGTTGTCGTGCGCGTCGCAGCCACCAGCGTGAACACTGTAGATACTATGATCCGCGCGATGGGCACGGATCTTCCGCTTTCGCCCGAACTGCCCGCTGTTCTGGGTATGGACTTTGCCGGAACTGTAGAGGCTGTTGGGGACGACGTGATTGGCTTCGAGGTTGGCGACGAGGTTTACGGATGTGCTGGCGGTCTGCTGGAACTGCAGGGTGCCCTGGCGGAATACATGGTCGCTGATGCGCGCCTTATTGCACACAAACCCAAGTCAGTTTCGATGCGAGAAGCTGCTGCGATCCCGCTGGTCGGCATTACTGCCTATGAGGGCCTGACACGCGCGGGCACTCAGGCCGGTCAGAAGGTTCTGGTGCAAGGTGGCGCCGGTGGGGTCGGTCATTTGGCCGTGCAACTTGCCAGGCATTTCGGTGCAGACGTTTTTGCAACGGGGACCGGAGAGTCGCAACTCAAAGTGATTGAAAGCTATGGCGCGACGGCTATCGATTTCATGAAAGAGAAGATCGCGGACTATGTCGAGGAACACACTGCCGGTTCGGGATTCGAGACCATCTTTGACTCGGTTGGCGGCCCAAACATGACCAACTCCTTCGAGGCCGCAGCGCTGAACGGCAACATCGCCTCAACCGTTGCTATGGTTGAACTGGACCTTACTCCAGCACATTTCAAAGGTCTGTCACTGCACATCATCTTCATGCTGATCCCGATGATCCACGATCACAAGCGCGAAGAGCATGGCGCGATCCTGGCCAAGTTGGCCGAAATTGTAGACGCAGGCGCATTGAGGCCGCTGCTTGATGACCAGCGTTTCGGGTTTGAACAGGTTGGTGATGCCTATGATCGCCTGACCAGTGGACAAGCCATCGGCAAGGTCGTTGTCGAACTCTAAAACACTGCACCAAAACCACCCTGTCGGGCCGCGCGCATTCGATATGCGTCGCTGCTCGATTTTCTTTCTCTGAACCCTGCTTGAGAACCCAAGGAACGAATTTGCGATGCATGCGGCGAGCCGAAAAAATGCTAACGCTCGGTTCAAGGTTCTGGATCCTGCACCGCGGACATATGCTTCTGGTGTAAGTCTGCTCAGGCGCAGCCGGTTCGACCTGAACCTGAATCAACAATGCACCCCGGAAGACGTCGGGGATTGGCTGTTGAACGCAGCAGTTCTGACTAAGGACACCATCGACCTCACAAAAGAGTTTGCGGAACGGTTGGTGCAGGCCGGGTTGGGTGTTGGTCGTCTGAGTCTCAATGTTGGAACATTGCACCCGCAAGCCTTTGGATATGCGTGGAACTGGAGCACGACCGACGGGTTTTGCGATGAGATCCAAATTGGTGAGGAAGCCCTTTATTCTGACGGCTACAGAAAAAACCCTCTTTTCAACGTGATGGAGTACGGCCGAATGGTTCGGGTGGCTCTTGAAAACGATGAAGGCGAAGCGGCAAGCCCTCTCATGAAAAGTCTCGTTAAAGAGGGCTTCTTGGAATATGTGGCGCTTCCGATATCTGCGAGCTGCGGCAGATTTAATGCCATCACACTGGCCACGCGACAGCGAGGCGGATTCGAAACGGAACAACTGGAAAATTTGACCCTCCTAATCAAGTTGTTCGGTTTGCATGTAGATCGACACGTTGCAGAACGGATTACGAAGAACATCTCCCATACCTATCTTGGATGGGAAGCAGGCGAGCGCGTTGCAAGCGGGACGATCCGGCGGGGAACGGGCGTTCCGATCAGGGCAGTTGTATGGAGCTCTGATATGCGTGGTTTTTCTACGCTCTCGGAAAACATGGACAACCAATCCGTCGCAAAGGTGCTCGATCACTACTTCACAGCCATGGCAGACGCTGTAAATCAGCATGGCGGCGACATCTTGAAATTTATTGGTGACGGTATGCTCGCCGTGTTTCCAATTGCTTCTTTTGAAACGTCTCAAAGCGCCGCCCAAGCGGCTGTTGAAGCCGCGCGACAAGCGCTATCCGAGCTGGATTTACTGAACGTGCGCATGCGTAGTGAAACGGCTTGGACTCCGCTACATGCGGGCATTGGTTTGCACTTGGGTGAAATTTTCTTTGGAAACATCGGTGCGGCGCAGCGATTGGATTTTACCGTCATTGGCGAGGCCGTAAATGTAGCAAGCCGAATTGAGGGGTGCTGTAAAATACTGAAACGGAACCTGCTGTTCTCTTCAGAGGTCGCATGCCTTCTCGATGATGAGGTTGAGTCTCTGGGTACGCAATGCCTCAAAGGAATGAACAAACCAGAGCAACTGTTTTCATTGCCTTCAATGGTTTGAAGCTTGGTGATGACCATATTTTCAAGTTGAATATATAAGAAAACTAAATACTGAAATCTATTTAGGCGTATTTATAAAACAGCTCCAGCGAATAGATTGCGCTTCGGGTGAGGTGCTGCTCAAGAACCGCTTCGCCCTTAGGGAAATGCCAACCTCCAAAACCGTTCATGTCCGAACGGTTCGAAACAGGAAATGAGGAACCCAAATGAAGTATGAGAACTTCACCACGTTCAACGTGAAGGTTGAGAACGCAATCGCCACCGTCACGTTCGATTTCGGATCCGTAAATGTCCAGGGTCAGGAAATGCTGGCTGATCTTAACAGCCTCGCGATGCGGCTGGAGAGGGACCGCAACGTCAAGGTTGTGGTCTTTGAATCCGCCAATCCGGAAATCTGGGTCTGCCACTACGACACTGAACTTTTGAAAGACATGTCGACCGAGGCCGTGTCGCGCGATGAAGCCCAGTTGCTGGACCTGCAAGCCGTCTGCGAAAGGATCAGCCGCGTACCGCAGGCGACGATCGCAAAACTGGAGGGTTTCGCCCGAGGTGGCGGACACGAGCTGGCACTGGCGCTGGACATGCGCTTTGCTGCGCGCGGTAAGTTCAAGTTTATGCAGATGGAGGTCGGCATGGGCATCCTGCCCTGCGGCGGAGGTGCATCACGCATGGCCCGTCAAACCGGTCTGGGTCGGGCGCTGGAAATCATCCTCAGTGCGCAGGACTATGATGCGGACGACGCGGAACGGTTCGGCACAATCAACAAGGCGCTTGATCCTGACGAGATTGGACCATTTGTCGACGCGTTGGCCAAACGCATTGCACAATTCCCAGCGGAGTCGATCAATGCCTGCAAACAAATGGTCTACGAGTCCATCGACAAGCCAATTGATGAAGCTCTGAAAGCCGAAGCCTATTGGCTGTATCAGGCAACCAGCAAAACCCCTGCGGTCAAACGCTTTGCTATCGCAGATGAACAGGGACTGGAGCATGACATCGAAAACCAGCGCAACTGGGGCGAACTGGTGATGAAGGTTCAGGACATCAACTGATGTCCGCCACCCAGAACAAAGAAACCGTTCAATGCTTTTTTGAGCGGTTTTCTGAAACCGATGTGGAGGGGGCACTGGCCTTGCTGGACGCAGAAGTCGTTTGGCAAGCGATGGGCCTCAAAAGCAACCCACCTGTGGATACACGGATGGATCGAGAAGGAATAGCCGAGCTTATCAAAAAGATGCGTGAAAGAATGCCCAGTGGCCTTCAGCTTACGCCAACAGGCTGGACTGTCGAGGGTGATCGGGTCGCGATGGAAATGGAGTCCTACGGGACCAAAGTGAACGGAACTGTCTACAACAACTTCTACCATTTCTTGGTGACGTTGAAGGACGGAAAGATCACTGCAATCCGCGAATACATGGACACGCTGCACCTGAAGCAGGTCCTGATCGACGACGTCTGACCAAAGTCAGCACATCTGACGGGCGCTTTCTATATCCAGTCGTCGTTAGGCAGTGGACCCGGTGCCCGCGATTTTTGGATAGCTTCACTTGACGCTGCGGCGCTGAAGGCGGCGCAGCCTCCCACAAACGGAGACTAATGTAATTATGTCAGTCACTTCACTGGACCGCGCTCGTACAATTGAGCGACCTACGCGAGAAGAGATGCTTCAACGCGCACCCTCTGTTCAACAATTCTGGACTAAGAACCGTGACTTATTCAAAGACGCCTGGACTGATTGGGAAAATGCAGAGGGAGGAAAGCACGTGCTTGACCCGTCCCTTTTTGATCCACAATTGCGCGAAGCTGTTGAGCAAGCATGGGACGACCCGACCAAAGAGGCGGCAGTTCGGGACCTGTGGAAAGAAGTTTTTCCAGGTGTTTACGCGACACAGTTCTTTGACCCACAACGACTTGCCGTTCTAAGGGACTACCTGGACAAGGTATCCCGCGCGGATATTCCGCTGCGCCCTCCTTATGGGATCGTGCTGAACCGGGGCGGTGCGCTTCTTGATCCGCGCTCGGAAGGGTATCTTGCGGCCCCAAGTTTCCAAGCGTTTTATCAAGAGCTGATGGACGGCTATATGAGGCCCGTTTCTCGCCTACTGTTCCCCGACATTGTCGGCTATGACACGCAGACCTTTGGTTTCTCCATTCGCTGGCAAGAAAACAAAGATACCTCGCTGCGCCCGCATACTGATGCGTCCGCTGTGACGCTGAACATCAATCTGAACCTACCGGGCGAGGATTTTTCAGGGTCAGCCGTCAGCTTTTTTGACAATCAAACGCGTCAAGTCAGCAAGCTTACATTTGAGCCGGGGACTGCTTTGATACACCACGGTAGTGTCCCTCATGCGTCCGAACCGATCACCAGTGGCGAGCGCTACAACTTTGTGCTCTGGCTGTATGGTGAAAACGGTCGGATTCCACCTCAAGGGGCAGAGCACAAGGAAATAGACGCGCGTCAGCGGTGGACTGTGCCAGCGCCCTCAGCCGACAGTTTTGCACCGTTTTAACAGAGCCGTTGAATCAATTTCACCGGTGCAGAAAAGCGCCTCGCCAGTCTGCACAGCGTCACCAGGTTACAAAATTGTGCCTGGTTGCGGTGCGACTGACGAGCCGCGACATCCAGACTTAACATCGTGTCACCTGCAGAAACCACAACAGAAAAAGGGGCTATGATGTCCAGAATGATCGTGTACTTCGGCCATCCTGGGCAGCGCCATAGCCGGGCAAATTAGATCATGGCAAAAGCGGCAAAGGCCGTCACGGGTATAACCTTCGTTGATCTGTACGCCGAATACCCCCGCCACGACATAGATCTCGAGAAGGAGCAGCGTCGCCTGCCGGATCACGATGTGATCCTGTTTCAGTTTCCACTGTATTGGCACTCAACGCCGAGCCTTCTGAAAGAGAGGCAGGAACTCGTTCTGCAACACGGGTTTGCACACGGTCCCTTACGCCTTCGCGCTACGTCGGCGATCACACTAGCGTGTTTATCACCCAACGGTTCAGCGTCGTGAGATCTGCCGCAGCGTCACGCTCGGACATGGTATCTTCAAGATCACAGTACGACACGCCGTATCGGACGTAGAAGAACACAGCAAAGAGGATCGCATCCTTGGGATATTACGCGCCTTTGAAGGAGATCATGAACTGACTTTCGACCAGTTGGGACCGAAAGCCATCCACGCGCTAAACCCCAGCGCGTCAACAGCCATAACTTTGTAACAGAACCCCCATCTAGGATGCACACCAGCACATAAACGACGAATCCCAAAACCAGCTATTTAACGCAAATTCGGTTTTATGCGCTAAATTATCGCATTTTGCGCATCAGTGAGTACCCAGCTGTAACTCCGGTCACTTTTATCTAAACTCAGGTTTCGTCGCCAAACCCCTCGAGGTATTCGACAAGCTGCCCCACGATGACCTGTGCGTCTTCAGCTGAGACATCCTTCCCGCGAATGCGAATGCGCAGCTCATCAATGGAAACCTCAGCCAGGACATCGCCTCCCCCAGACAGAGCAACAGGCGACAGCCGCTGTACCTGTTGAGGACGCCCCCCACGTGCCTTGTCCTTGGCCTGAGCGGGTGATGTTTTCAGGGCGGCTTCCAGCAAGGCCCATTCCGATTTTGGATCCAGGTCCCCTGCCCCGGCCAATGCCTGACGCAGTTTGGTTTGCGCCCCGTCCCGCAACGCCGAGGCCAGTTTCAAGCCAGACTTCTCAGACAAAGCAACCGGATGTTGCAACAGGTCACCCAACGCTTCATGCACCATCGCAAAGCTGCGAACCTTGGATCGCTTTGCCTTGGACGCTGCTGCAAACAGGACATCGACGGCGGCTTCGGTCGACGCAAATACCCCCTGCCCCGAAGCCAGTACCGCGATGCGGCCGCGCTCATAAGGGCTGAGATTTGCCCTGAGCTCGTTCTCTTCAACCATGGACACGTAGGAGCTCTGACCAGAACCCGCCTCGCGGATAAATGCTGGAATGTCGTTAAAACGCGGATCCGTTTTAGAAAGGCGTCGAAAAGCGTTCAGACGTCGGAACCCCGAAATCAGTCCATAACCTTCCCCATCCTTTGTCACTTCAATCGGAGTACGCAAACCGTGAACTCGCAGCGACTCCAACAATTCGCCCATGGCATCTTCGTCTTCGACCATGCGGTCTCGGCGAATGAAGTCCGCGTCAATCTGATCCAACGGCAACCGTTCGGCAACCAAACCCGCATCCTGTGCGTCTCGCCAACGGGCTGCATCTCCTTGATCCTGCGCGAGCGCCAAGCGATCCGTGACGGCGGTCATGCCGTTCAAAGTCGCGGCCTCAGCCGCAACCTGCGCAATCGGAGGAGTGGATGATTTTGTCTCAAACGGGCTGATAGAGGGTTTCGCCGCGAAACCGGCCTCAAGCTGCTCCAGTTCCGAAGTGTCCGGAGCGGTCAATCTTCTGCGTTTAGCCATCTGCTTCTCCTCCCATCTGAGCATCGCGCCACCAGCAGCCGATCAAAACCTGCTTGAATTCGGCATATGTGCGATCGAAGGTCTCTCGACCCCGTACGTAGGTGTCCCGGTTGAAATCCCTGTAGTCGGCTTCATAAATGCCATTGACCTGCTCTCCGGCTTGCCCAACCAATGCTGTATAGTCCTGCCGGTAGGCGTTCATAAAATCACCGAAATACGCCTGAATCACGTTTGCCATGTCGGTCTGTTGGCTGGCATCGAACCGAGTGATGATTGCCCTGACCACGTCCCATTCGAACTTGAGTTCGGGCAAGCCTGCCGCCCTCTGGGCCGCGTTTTCACCATCCTCAATGCTTGCAAAGGTCGTATAGAGCATGTCGAAGAACCGGCCCGTCGAGTCAAATTCCAGGAATGACGCTCCCAGGGGGACCAAAAGAATGTCAGCTGCGGCCAGGGCATTTATCGTTAGGTACCCAAGTGCAGGAGGCGTATCGAGGAATACGATGTCATAATCGTTCAAGACGCCTTCGTCATTTAGGAAGTTGGTCAAACCGTCCCAAAGCGGCCAACTGCGCAGGCCCATACGCCACACTGGGATCTGAAATTCAGCCCAGTAGAGGTTCAACTGGGCGCCTATCAGATCGATGTTGGGCCAATGCGTCTTTTGAATTACGTCCCGGGGCAGGGTGTTCAATGCTTCCTGCAAGGTCTCATCCAGAGGTATTTCAGGCTGACCTGCAGCATTCCGTACTCGGTTTTCTTCCTGCACGGCCCGCGCGTAATCCTTGGCAATCAGAGGAAATACAGTTTGCCATTCATCCGCAATCTTCCCACCCAGAATGGAGGTCATCGACCCCTGGCTATCCAGATCAACAACCAGCACTTTGTACCCGTCCAACGCGGCAGACATGGCCAGATGCGCGGCAGTCGAAGTCTTTCCAACGCCTCCTTTGAAATTAGCAACTGCAACAACTTTTGCCGGTAGCCCTTCTGGCCGATACGGCAAGTACTCTTTGGTACTGACCCCCTCTGCGGCGAAGTGTTTTCGCAGCGCAAGCACTTCTTCAAGAGTGAACCACTTCGAACCGGCTTCGCCTTCTCCCTGGGGCAAGTCCGGGTTGGCTTTTAGAACCCGGCGCAAATGGGCCGGAGCCACTGGGATGAGATATTTGGTGATCTCCCAAATCGAAAATCGGCGCAGCCGTTTCTCGCCATCCGGGGCGTATCCACGACGGGCCAAATCTTCGCGCCCTTTGGCACAAAATGTAGCGGCTTTTGCGAATCGTGAGGTCCCGATAGGATCGGGTAGCCTTTCCGCTGCAAGCTCGGGATCCAGATTCAAATAGGGCGGCAGAGGAGGTTGCGTAGATTTATTCACTGTCGATGCCTCAGATAATGTTCGCCTTACCGGCGTATATTGCCCAACATAGCGAACATTTAGCGGCGAGGCTATCCTTTGAACGCGGGTTTTCCACAGAATACGGGCTCAATGCTCGGTTTCGTCGCGAAACTAGATGAAAAAAGAGCACACAAGACCAACAAAGAGTTTATTATTTTTAGAAGTTTTAGATTCTTTGTGAAAAAAAACACCAAATAAAACAAATAGTAAAGGTAGTTTGAGTGCCTAAATACAGGACCAAAGGTACCCGGTTCCGGTTTCAAAGGAACCCATATACAGGGTGAAAGGTGCCGGTTCTCGGGAGGAAGAGACCCGATTCGCAGGGTCCTGAAATTTGCGGCAGTTTAGACACTAAACCCGGTCTTCTTTTTGTTGAGATTTTGGTGATAGAGATCATTTGAAGAGATTGCGCATACCAGTTTTGTGGATAACTTGGGTGAAATCGGCATAAGGTACCCGAATACGGGATTCCTCTCCTCCTGTATATGGGTACCCAAATTGAATTGATCCGCAGGTACTTTTCATGCCAGAAATGTCAAAACGAGCAGCCGGGCAGAATCATGCCGGAAACACAATTGGATATGGATCAGCTTTCCGGTGCCTTACGCCGGGAGACGGTCAAGAAAAACGTCGCCGCAATTCATATCAGCGGCAAGCTTACGTTGCTGCAGCGTAAGCTATCCAATGTCCTATTGTTGAACGCCTATGACGCTCTGACCTCCGCGCCGACGCATACGATTGACGCACGAACCCTAGCGATGATGGTCGGTTACAATTCCAATGATTTCGATACGCTGCGCGCCAGTTTACGGGCGCTGGCAGAGACCGTTGCCGAGTGGGATATGCTGGACGAACAGGGGCGGCAGGAATGGGGAGTGTCCTCGCTGCTCAGTTTCGCCAAGCTGAAAAACGGGATATGCGAATATGCTTATTCGCCAGCTTTGGCTCAGAAATTGTACGACCCTAAAATCTATGCGCTGATCAATGTCCAGATCCAAAGAAATTTCAGCTCGGGCCATGGTCTGGCGCTATATGAGAACTGCTATCGTTTCGTTCGAACCGGGTCGACCGGGTGGTGGGCGCTGGATGTTTTCCGCAAGCTTATGGGGGTTGATAGCAGCGATTACTACAGCAGCTTCAAGCACCTCAATGCGAAGATCATCAAGCCTGCAGTTGCGGAGGTGAACAAGAGCTCGGACAT
Source organism: Ruegeria sp. AD11(2025) (assembly GCF_056542405.1). Taxonomy (NCBI): domain Bacteria; kingdom Pseudomonadati; phylum Pseudomonadota; class Alphaproteobacteria; order Rhodobacterales; family Roseobacteraceae; genus Ruegeria; species Ruegeria sp. AD11(2025). The sequence continues at coordinate 61,446 of NZ_JBQFZU010000024.1, forward strand.
TCTTATCGAGCCTGAGTTTCAGAAAAAGGGGCGCACGGTCACCGATATCCGGTTTTTGATAAAAGGAAACCCGCAAAAGGCGATGTTCGAAATCGACGACAGCGATGGTGTCCGGAATCTGCAGGTTTATAAGACCCTGCGCAAGCAGGGTGTGTCGGACCGGCTTGCACGTCAATGGATCTCTGAACATGGCGAGGACTACGTGCAGCAGAAGTTGGATTATGTCAGTGGACAGGGCGATGTGAAATCCACGGTGGGGTATTTGTCTGCGGCTTTGCGTGACGATTACCAGCCAACGGAAAAAGAAGTTCCGTTTGAACCCAGCCCCGAAGCCGTTGAAGCCGCGCGTGCGCGCGAGGCCGAGAAGGCGCTGGAGGATCAAGCCTATGCGGCGCGCGCCGCGGAACGGACCGAGAGGTCGCGCAAGTTGTCCATTGTCGAAGAACTGGTTTCGCGGCGAAACCCCACACAGAGGGACGCGGATAAGCGGCTGTTCCTGGCCGGGCTCGATAATGACTTGGATCGGGAACATTTTCGCGCTCATGGTTGGCGTTCGGGATTGAACGCCAACGCCATCTTCGATTTCTGGGAAGAGCTTGAGCCGGACGCATTCGCCTAAATGTCAGGATGCGGGACTGCGTACAGACCCTCAGATTATCAACGGTTCTTCATCGCAGACTTAAGGGCATCCGCAAACGCATTGTTATGCGCATTTTCTTCATACTTTGCGCGTTGCGATCCTTTGGCTTCTGTGCGGGTAGGGCTCTTTTTCGGGCCACGGTTAGCCCGATCGTCGCGCGCCGAAGCACCGCCATCCTTCCGCATCGTCAGGCCGATCCGTTTACGGGGAACATCCACTTCGACCACGGTGACTTTGACGACCTGCCCGGTTTTGACCACTTCATGCGGGTCCTTGACGAACCTGTCGGCCAGTTGGCTGACATGCACCAACCCGTCCTGATGCACGCCGATATCCACGAAGGAGCCAAAGGCGGCGACATTGGTAACGGTACCTTCCAATACCATCCCCGGTTTCAGATCAGTGATGTCTTCAACGCCATCGGTGAACGAGGCGGTGACAAAACTTGGGCGCGGATCGCGGCCGGGTTTTTCAAGTTCCGTAAAGATGTCCCGCACGGTTGGCAGACCAAAAGTATCGTTGACGAATTGCTCGGCCCGCAAACCTTTCAAAGCGCCGTCATGGCCCATGATCTGACGAATGTCGCGCCCGCAGGCCGACACAACCCGGCGTGCCACGTCGTAGGCTTCGGGGTGCACCGAGGAGGCATCCAACGGTTCCGAGCCGTCGCGGATGCGCAAAAAGCCCGCACATTGCTCATAAGCGCGAGGGCCGAGACGCGCCACTTTCAACAGTTCCTTGCGAGATTGAAACGCACCATTCAGGTCACGGTGAAGCACGATAGCTTCGGCCAGGCCAGGTCCCAGGCCTGAAACATGAGAGAGTAGGGGGGCCGAAGCTGTATTTAGATCTACACCTACCGCGTTCACAACGTCCTCGATCACCGATGCCAGGGATTGTGACAACCGATGCTGATCCACATCGTGTTGATATTGGCCGACCCCAATCGACTTGGGTTCGATCTTGACCAACTCTGCCAGCGGGTCCTGTAACCTTCGGGCAATGGACACGGCACCGCGTAAGGATACGTCGAGATCGGGAAACTCGCGTGCAGCCAGTTCCGAGGCGGAATAGACCGACGCACCGGCTTCGGACACAATTACCTTGGTGGGGGCTTTAACGGTTTTGGGCAACAGCTTCAGTGCGTCGGCCACCATCTTCTCGGTTTCGCGGCTGGCGGTGCCGTTGCCAATGGCGACCAGTTCGATCTTGTGGATCGCTATCAGGTTCAGGATGGTCCGCTGCGCGCCGCGCATATCGTTTTTGGGCTGGAACGGGTAAAGCGTGTCGGTCGCTACCACCTTGCCCGTGGCATCCACCACGGCGGCCTTGACGCCGGTCCGGATGCCAGGGTCCAGACCCAGCGTCGCCCGCGCTCCGGCCGGTGCAGCAAAAAGCAAGTCTTTGAGATTGCGGGAGAAAACCTGAATGGCATCGTCCTGAGCGCGGCTGCGCAGGTCCGCCATAAGCTCGACCATCATCGATAGGGACAATTTCACCCGCCAAGTCCATCCGGCCACTTTGCGCAGCCACACATCGGCGGGGCCATCGCCGCGTGTATGCAGATGGGCGGCAACGATGGATTCGGCGCGGGCCGCACCCGCTTCGGGTTCGGGCCCGATATCCAGCGTCACGATCCCTTCTTTCGAGGCCCGCAGCATCGCCAGCGCACGGTGCGACGGAGTTTTGGCCCAAAGCTCTGTGTGGCCGAAATAGTCGCTGAACTTGGCGCCTTCTTGCTCCTTACCGTCGATCACTTTCGAGGTCAGCAAGGCCTCGCGCTGCATGAAATCGCGCAGGTCGCCCAGAAGGGTGGCGTTTTCGGTCAGCCGCTCGGTGATGATGTCCCGCGCGCCGTTCAGGGCGTCTTTGGTGGTCGGCACCGCCTCGGTCACGTAGCCCTGGGCCAGAAATTCGGGGTCGGAGGACCGGTCGGCCAGAATGGCATCGGCCAACGGCTCCAGCCCGTTTTCCCGTGCAATCATCGCCTTGGTGCGGCGCTTGGGTTTGTAAGGCAGATAGATGTCTTCCAGTTGCGCCTTGGTATCGGCTCGTGCGATGGATTTCGCCAGATCGTCGGTCAGCTTACCTTGATCCTTGATCGAGCCAAGGATCGTTTCGCGCCGTGCTTCAAGCTCTCGCAGGTAGGTCAAGCGGTCGGACAAGGTGCGTAGTTGGGTATCGTCTAGCCCGCCGGTCACCTCTTTGCGGTAGCGGGCGACAAAGGGGACGGTGGCTCCTTCGTCCAGCAGTTTCACCGCTGCGCCCACCTGTTCGGGGCGGGCGTTGATCTCGGTGGCGATGGTGCGGGCAATGCGGTCCAAGGGGGCCTCCTGAAAATGTCTGGCGGACCTTCTTAGCCAGCAGTGCTTGCGAGGAAAAGGGAAAGGAGGCCGCCGGAGCGAATTTGATTCATTGGCTCCAATTAGAGCATCCTTGTCGGGATCGGCAGGGCAGGGTGGTCACCCCAACTGGGCAGTCATTATTTCCACTGTCTGAAAGGTAAGCTGAGTTTGTCCAGGAAACTCAGAAACATGCTGATCGAGTTCTCGAGCTTACTGTACTCCGGGGCAAGGTTTCGGCCGCTCCGGGTCACCTCAAGGAACTCGTTGCAGACGATAGCGCGATCTCAGAGTTGATGGTCACTGTGCGGAATGTCCTGCGCCGCAAACCGGACGCAAACGTATTCGGCGAACCTTTGTCTGAAATCTCTGTGGAAATCTCCGAGATAACAGGAGGCGGTACGAGAAATTTGAGGGGCACAAAGTGGATTCTTTGAGACCAATAGTTAAGAAAGAAGAACACTTTCAGATTCAAGTTTGTCCTGATCAAATGAAACGTAGCATTCCACGATTGTGCTCAGAATTGCGCTTTGCGAAGGATAAGGCGCATTGTGATCGACTTATGGACTCCATGGCAGACCAACTACAACTTGGCGAGGCTTGGTATGCTATGAAATCCACCCATGGATCAGCATTACGTTTCATGGTCCCTGGCTATATTGCCCAGCGGGTCGAGGCGATACGATGCTTCTGCCGCTGGGTTAAGCAGCGCAATATTCTCCAAAATTATCCTTGTAAATCTTCCATCGTATGGAATAAATGCAAGGTATGATCGAGCGTGGCGACAGGAAATCAGTTGAAGATTCTTTGGAGAACCAGGCGGGCGTAGTCCTGCTAGGCTCAGGACCCATTGATTTCCGTATAGCGGCGTGATTCACGGTTCGAAAACGAGCGGTGAACATGTCTGATCTTTTCTGGCTTACA
>NZ_JBQFZU010000025.1:0-64818 GCF_056542405.1 Ruegeria sp. AD11(2025)
CATCGCCGAACCAATGATACCAAACGCGTGTTCAATACCGTGAAGCTGCAGAACCTTAACAAAGGCCTCTTCCGTCGTCATTTTCATCTGTGTGTTCTCCGCGCAAAGCTAAGTGGAGCTGAGCCACCAGCCCAGCGTTAGATATGGTTTAGGCGCAAGGGACCGGGCGGCGTTAGGGCCAGAATTTGCGGCGGAATAGGTCCAGAGGCGTGTCAGCTTTCGCGAATGGCTTCGGCGATCAGCTTCACACCCGGCTCGATACGGTCCTGCCGGATCGAAGAGTAGCCGAGGCGGTAGAAATTCTGCGGGCGATCCGGTCCAGAGAAGAACGGCACGCCGGGCTCGATATGAACGCTCTGGTCCTGCAAGGTGAGTGCCAGCCGGGTTGTGTCGATATGGTCGGGGGCCGACATCCACAGCGAGGACCCGCCCAGAATGCCGCGCCCGGCCACGGTCAGCCCGTGTTCTTCGACCGCGTTGTCCAGAGCTTCGCGCCGTCGTGCCAGAACCTTGGACATGCGCCTGATCTGCGCATCGTAATGGCCCAGCGACAGGAAATAGGCCGCCGTGCGCTGGATATGTCCCGGCGGATGACGCAGCACCAGCGACCGCAGCGCGCGCGCCTCGCGGATAAACGGCTCGGACCCGACCATGTAGCCAAGCCGCAATCCCGGGAACAATGATTTCGAAAAGCTGCCCACATAGATCACTCGCCCGTCCCGGTCCATCGACTTCAACGCCGGGGAGGGCGCGCCCAGAAAGGCCAATTCGAATTCATAGTCATCCTCGACCACCATCGCGTCCAGTTCCCGTGCGCGCTCCAGCAATCTGTGTCGACGGCTGACAGGCATGGTAGAGGTCGTCGGGCTTTGATGGCTGGGTGTTGTGAAGATGACGTCGGTGTCCTCGGGCAGCGCATCCGGCGGCAGCCCGTCGCGATCAACCGGCAGTGGGGTTACGTCGCAATCCCAGTGCTCCAACAGGTTGCGCAGGGCGTAGTAGCAGGGGTCTTCGATCACGGCTGTTCGGTTGTGAGTCAGCAAGATGCGCGAGGCCAGCCACAGCGCGTTCTGCGCACCCATGGTGATCAGAATCTCTTCGGGGCGGGCGGCGATACCGCGGCGGGGCAGAGTGTGGCGGGCGATGAACTCGACCAGCAGCGGATCATCCTGATCGACGTAATCTGCGGTCAGGGACTCGAAATCCTTATGGCCCAGCGCCCGCACGGCGCAGAGGCGCCAATTGGCGTGGTCAAACAGGGTCTGGTCGGCTTGCCCGTAGATGAACGGATAACGGTAGTTGCGCCAGTCGGCCGGTTTCGACAGCACATCGCCCCCTGAGAACCGCCGGGCCAGCGCCCCATCCCAATCCACAGTTTCAGTGCCCCGCTGGACGGGAGTGTATTTCGGCGGCACCGGCGCGTTTTGCGAAACGTAATACCCCGACCGGCCTTTGGCTGTCAGGTAGTCATTGGCCAGCAACTCGGTATAGGCCAGCGTCACCGTGATCCTGCTGACGCCCAGATGGGCTGCCAGTTTGCGGGACGAGGGCAGCTTTTCCCCGACATGGAACCTGCCGGACAGGATGCCCTCGGCAATCATCTGCTGGATCTGCGCCTGCAGTGTGCCTTGCCCGTTCAGCTCAAGAAAGAAGGTTTCGACCGATATTGCCATAGGGTCTTATAGGTTGGACTTATGGGGTGAGCAATCTGGACTTACGAATTTACCGAGAATTCGTGATGCAGGTAGTTGACCCTATGGTTGGATTTGATTAAATAACCAAAAATCTAGTGTAATGGAGTAATTGCGATGTGGGAGACCGCTGCAGCAGGATTTTCGGCCATGGGGTCCGAGGCCCGGCTGAAGGTTCTGAGGACGTTGGTACGGGCCGGGCAGGCCGGACTGACGGTTGGCGAGATACAGGAGCGGACGGGGATCGCCCCGTCGACCCTGGCGCATCACCTGCGGTTTCTGGCTGCTGGCGGCGTGGTTGAGCAAGAGAAAGTCGGGCGCAGCACAATCAATCGCGCCTGCTATGACGAGTTGAGAAATCTCGCGCAGTTCATCCTTGCCGAGTGCTGCGCTGACGAAGTGGGAAAGGCCGCGAACGATGGCTGAGTTGACACAAAACCCGAAGGTTTCGGCCAAGGCCGCCCTGGATCTGATCAAAACGCCTTGGGCTTTGATCGTAGCAATCCTTGCCGCCGTGGTCGTTCTGGACCCGGGCAACTGGGGTGACGTCGTAACCTTTGCGGGAAAGGCGCTGGCGCATACCGGTCAGTACATCCTGTTCGCAGTCCTGTTGCTGTCCTATCTCAAGGCGACCGGGGCCGAAGTCATGGTTGCCCGCGCTTTTGAAGGGCGCGAAACGCGGATGATCTTCCTTGCCGCAGTGTTCGGCGGGTTGGCCCCGTTCTGTTCCTGCGAGGTTATTCCGTTCATCGCAGGGCTGTTGGCGCTCGGCGCGCCTCTGTCTGCTGTGATGGCCTTCTGGCTCAGCTCTCCGTTGATCGATCCACCGACCTTGCTGATCACTGCGGGCGCATTGGGGTGGCCGTTTGCCATGGGAAAAGCCGTTGCGGCTGTCGCGCTGGGTCTGTTCGGAGGCTTCATCGTGCGTGGTCTCATGCGTTCGGGGGCATTCGCCCAACCTCTGCGTGAATACAAACCGGCTGGGTGCTGTGGATGTGGTCCGAAGCAGGATGACAAACCGGTCTGGTTGTTCTGGCACGAGCCCGAACGTCGTCAGCGGTTCCGGTCCGAGTTTGTTCACAATGGGTTGTTCCTGCTGAAATGGCTGGCTCTGGCCTACGTGCTCGAGGCACTGCTGGTCAGCTATGTTCCGGCCGATCTGATTGCACGCGTGGTCGGTGGTGAAGGCATCGTTCCAATCGTGATCGCTGCGTTGGTCGGGATGCCGGCCTATCTGAACTCTTACGTCGCGCCGCCACTGTTGGCGGGGCTGATGGAACAGGGGATGAGCGCGGGGGCGGCGATGTCGTTCATGATCGCCGGCGCGGTCAGTTCGATCCCGGCGATGGCGGCGGTCTGGTCGCTGGTCAAACCCCATGTTTTTGCAATTTATCTGGGGTTGGGGATCACAGGTGCCATAATCGCGGGGATCATCTTTCAGGTGATCTGAAGGAAAAACCGCCCGGTGTGACCACCGGGCGGTTTTGCTTATTTGTCAGCCTCGCAGAGGCTCGGCAGTTTGAATCGGTACCGTGCCTCTCCGCTTTCGACGTAGACGCGTTTTTCCACACAGGCTGTGGTGCCGACGGTTCGGGCGACATGCTCTTTGGGTTCATTGATGGAAGTGGCCGACCCATCCGGCAAACGGACCGAGGCGATGACACCGTTTTTAAGGTCGCCGTTGATCGGCGTTGCCGATAGGACCGCAACGGTGATGAACGAGTCATGCTCGTGCGTGCCATCGTCATTGAGTACCAGCAATGCTGTCGCCACCATGATGGTGCCAACGATTGCGACCACCAGCAAACCCCAGGTTTTCAGGAAAGCGTAGATCGATACGGCACGGTGCGGGCCGAAGATTTTGGACAGGATGGACAGCATGGTTTTCTGCAAAAAAAGACCCCGGCCTGTTCTGCCGGGGCCATCTGAGCGTTAGGGGCGCAGATCGTCTTCGTCTTCATCCTCGGCCCCGCCCTTGGGCAGGTTGAAGAAGCTGTCGGCGTCGATGATCGGTTCTTCCTCGGCCTCTTCTGCCGGGTCGTCAGACAGCGAGAAAGTTTCCAGACCTTCGATGGCGGTCGGAATCTTGGGTGCAGCGTCCATTTCGAGCGACTGCTCGGTGGAAACCAGCTTGCGGCGCTCGTCGTCAGACATCACGCCACCTTCTGCGGCCTTCTTGGCAGCGGCCTTCTGAACGATCGCGTCCAGTTCCGACTGTTTGCAAAGGCCCAGCGCAACCGGGTCGATCGGCTGCATGTTCGAGATGTTCCAATGGGTGCGTTCACGGATCGACTGAATGGTCGGTTTGGTGGTGCCCACCAGCTTGGCTATCTGACCGTCGCTGAGTTCCGGATGGAACTTGACCAGCCACAGGATCGAGTTCGGACGATCCTGTCGCTTGGATAGCGGAGTGTAACGTGGTCCACGGCGCTTTTCTTCGCCCGACGCAGCCGGGTTGAACTTGAGCTTCAGCTTGTGCAGCGGGTTGTTCTGCGCGGTATCGATCTCGTCTTGCGTCAGCTGGTTGTTGGCGATGGGGTCAAAGCCTTTCACACCTGCCGCGACGTCGCCGTCTGCGATGCCCTGCACCTCAAGTTCGTGCATGCCTACGAAATCCGCGATCTGCTTGAAGCTGATCGTGGTGTTGTCCACCAGCCATACGGCTGTTGCCTTGGCCATAAGCGGTTTTGCCATCAGCCCGTCTCCTATAAATACATCTATCCCGTCGCCGGAATTCGGCGGCCCCTTGGTCTTGGGGCAGGTTTCCGTTGTCGGGGAACTTGGGGCCTATATAGTCGCGCAAAGGCAAGAAGGGAAGAGGCGAATGCGCTGGGTAATTTTGTGGGTGTTCAGCGCTGTGGCAGCGCTGGCTGATGGCGAAAAGGCGGGAGAGTTCGACTATTATGTTCTGTCTCTGAGCTGGTCGCCCAACTGGTGCGCGCGGGAAGGTGATGTGCGTGGATCGGACCAATGTGATGCGCGCCATGACCACGGGTGGGTATTGCACGGGCTTTGGCCGCAATACCATCAGGGCTGGCCTGCCTACTGTCGTACACCCAAGGCACCGCCGTCGCGCGCCATGACCCGCGATATGGCAGACATTCAGGGATCGCCGGGCCTTGCATGGCACCAGTGGAAGAAACACGGCACCTGTTCCGGGCTCAGCGCACCTGACTACTTTGCGCTGTCACGGCGGGCTTACGAAGGTGTCACGCGTCCGCAGGTGTTCCGCAAGTTGGACGCCACGGTCAAATTGCCCGCATCGGTCGTGGAGGATGCGTTTCTGAAAGCCAATCCCGTGCTGGAGCGGGACATGATCACCATCACCTGCAAACAGGGCTACATTGAAGAAGTTCGCCTGTGCTTGTCCCGCGACCTTGAACCGGTGCCTTGCGGACGGGACGTGATCCGCGACTGCACGGCCAAGGACGCGCTGTTCGATCCGATTCGTTAGAGCTTTTTGTTCTGGCAATCCCGCGCATAGTCCAGCGCTTTGGCGGTGCCATTGAGATCGATCGCCATCACTACTTCGCCTGCCGGGTTGTAGACGGTCATCGTCTTGTTCTGAGCGATGGCGTTAACGAAGTTCTGGTCAGTGAAAAACACCGTCGCGCCCGGTACGTCGCGCTGATTGAAGCCGATGGCGGTGGCGTCAAAGCTCTTTCCGTCCAGCTCGAACCGGATCGGATAGCTTTTGCCTTGCTCGATGTCGCCCCAGGCCTTGTTGTAGACGGCGAAATACCCGCGATTGTCCAAAGCGTCATAACCGATGCGCACCACCGAGAGGTCCTGATACATCGTCTGGATCAGACACCCGTTGCCAAGAGCGGGGTCCATCATGATGTTCCAGCCTTCGACGAAGCCTTTGTCGATGAGTTCTTGCGACAGGGCAGCGGTTGCGGTGAAAGCGGCGAAGGTGAGGGCGAGAAGGCGGGTCACAAGCATGCATTCCAAAATGTTTATTTACTGGATGGGAGAAAACCGAGCAAAACGAACAGAAGATTCCCTATTCTAAGTATATGTCTTTAAGATTAGGCGTTGTAGTTTTCGCGCATATTAAGTTTCCGGCCCTCTTCTGCACGCACGTAGGCCATCGAGAGGATGGAAGCCGCAAGCGCGGTGTTAAAAAGCCCCAGAAACTCAGTGATCGTGTAGTAGGCGGCATTGGTGACTGAGATGTCGGTGAATGTCACAGGTTGGGCAGGTGTAAATCCATACTGGCCCATAAAAATGAATAGACCAAGCAAAAGCACTGAGTAGATGGTGGGGCCGGCAACTAGCCTCCAAAGTACAAACCAAAAGCTTTTGCGGGCTCGTCTCAAGGCCAGTTTGATACCCATGGACGTTCTGATTGCAGCAGCTGGGATCATTGTCCCGACCAAAGCCAGCAAAACACCCATGCAAATGAGTGACAAAATAATCGCGAAGCCCTTCGCGGCGGCTTCAGTCATCACGTCGGTTGGAAAAAAGGTTCTAAAGAATACGTAAGAAACGATAATCAACACAATTAGGGCCAATATCGGCAGGTTTACTGCGATCCAGAAGCTCCAACCAGGGGACGGGGTCCCTGCGGCACTTCCGAACATCGAAACCCGGGTTTTTGTGAGCAACGTAAAGTGAAACACGAAGGCCATAAAACCATAGAAAATAAGCTGTGGAACGAGGCCGCTCCCGAAACTACCATGCCCCCAAATGTCCAAAAGAAACAAGGCTACAGACGCCAACAAGGCGGGCAGCCAATAAATGCGAAAAAAGTGGAAGGCTAGTTTGTACAGTGGGTGTTTCTCATTTTTGATAGTTGGGAGATCAGGATTGTAATATGATTATTTATCAGTAGCCTGTTTCAGATTTGAACTACAATTCCTTCCGCGCCCGTAGCGCCGCCGTAATCGTCCCGTCATCCAGATAATCCAGCTCTCCGCCAATTGGCACGCCTTGCGCTAGTGAGGTTAAACGGACCTGTCCCTCCAACTGATCGGCGATGTAGTGGGCGGTGGTCTGGCCGTCGACGGTGGCGTTCAGGGCGAGGATAATCTCGGTGATCCCTTCGGCTGTCACGCGGTCTTTGAGGCGGGGGATGCGCAACTCGTCCGGGCCGACACCGTCCAGTGCCGACAATGTGCCGCCTAGAACGTGATAGCGGCCTTTGAAGACCCCGGCGCGCTCCATCGCCCAGAGGTCGGCGACGTCCTCGACCACGCACAGTTCTCCGGTCGCGCGGGCCTCGCTGTCGCAGATGTCACAGATGTCGGTGGTGCCCACGTTGCCGCAGTTCAGGCATTCTCGGGCGGTGACGGCAACCTGCTGCATCGCGTCAGATAGCGGTGTCAGCAATAGGGCGCGTTTGCGGATCAGGTGCAGCACGGCGCGACGGGCCGAGCGGGGCCCGAGGCCCGGCAGCTTGGCCATCAGGTCGATCAGATTGTCGATATCGCTGTTCGAGCTCACCGCGAATGCTCCTGCAAAAGGGCCGGGCAGGGGTGCCCGGCCGGTTTTCCGTCAGGAGTGTCTATCAGAACGGCAGTTTGATGTCTGCGGGCAGACCCATGCTTTCGGTCAGTTTTGCCATCTCGGCCTGAGAACGCTCGGCCGCTTTGGTCTGCGCGTCTTTGATGGCGGCCAGGATCAGGTCTTCGACCACTTCCTTGTCGTCGCCATTGAAGATCGACGGGTCGATGTCCAGACCTTTGAGCTCACCCTTGGCAGTGGCGGTCGCCTTGACCAGACCTGCGCCGGATTCGCCGACAACCATCAGGTTGTTTAGCTCTTCCTGCATATCCGTCATCTTGGCCTGCAAATCCTGCGCTGATTTCATCATCTTGGCCATATCGCCCAGACCGCCGAGTCCTTTGAGCATTGTTCTTTCTCCTAATTGCGGGGGCGCAGAGCGCCGTGAATGAGTGTGGCACATATCGCAATTGCCAGCCCAAGGAACAAGAGGGGAGATCCAATGCAACCTTCGCGCATTGCTTCCCATCTGACATCGTCCAATACGGGGCCATAATAATCCCCGCTAACCACAATGGCAGCAAGGAACCACAGCGCGGCGATCACCCACTTGATAACACGTCGATTTCCTGTGATCGCGATCAGGCTGAGACTCACAAGAACTACGATCAACGGGTTGAGGGCCAGTGCCACGAACTCGTCAAGCATGGACGCAGGTCCTGACGTCGGGTCCCACAGCGGTCTTTCTTTATCGCATACCTCGGCCATCGCACTTGAAGCTGCAAAAGAGAGGATCAATCCTCCTCGAAGGGATCCCATTCGTCTTCCACCTCGGGCAGGGCTTCGGTTTCGACCTTGGCAGCGCGTTCTTCCGGTGTCTCAATCCGTTTAATGCGCGCTTTGGGAAACTGCATCAGGACGGCCTGCACCAAAGGGTGCTGCTCGGCCTGCGCCTTCAATGCCAGATCAGCTGCGTCACGGACCTCGGCGATGGTTGCCGCTTCCCCATCGGCGACGATGGACACCGCCCAGCGGTTTCCGGTCCACCGCTGTAGTGCCGAACCGATCCGGGCGGCCAGATCGGTGGGGGCGTTATCCGTCGGTGTGAACTCGATCCGGCCGGGTTGGTAGGATACGAGGCGGACGCCATTTTCAACTTCGACCAACAGTTTCACGTCGCGGTTTGTGCGGATTAGTTCCACGACATGGTCAAAGCTAGGATAGCGCGCAAGGGCTGCTTGGGTGTCTTGGGCCAGCGCGGCGGTGGGTGCGCCAGCAGGGCCACGCGCTGTTGTGGTATACGAAGCAGGAGCTGGCTGTGCAGGCGCATGAGACGGTACGGCCATGCCGCCACCGGGGCCTCCGTTCGGCGGGGGCGACGGTGCGTCTTGCAGCCGTTTGATCAGTTCTTCCGGGCTCGGCAGGTCGGCCACGTGGGTCAGGCGGATCACGGCCATCTCGGCAGCCATCATGGCATTCGGAGCCGCCGAGACTTCTTCGAGCGCTTTCAGCAGCATTTGCCACATCCGGGTCAGCACGCGCATAGGCAGGGCCTCAGCCATCTGTTGACCGCGGGCGCGCTCATCCGGTGAAACGGTCGGGTCCTCGGCTGCATCCGGGGTGATCTTGACCACTGATACCCAGTGGGTGATCTCGGCCAGATCGCGCAGCACCGCCAGCGGATCTGCGCCTTCGGCGTATTGTGCGCTCAGTTCGGTCAGGGCGCCAGCGGCATCTCCGCGCAGGATCATGTCCATCAGGTCCAGCACCCGCCCGCGGTCGGCCAGTCCCAACATCGCACGCACTTGATCGGCGCTGGTTTCCCCGGCCCCGTGCGAGATCGCCTGATCCAGCAGCGAGGTTGCATCCCGGGCCGACCCTTCGGCCGCGCGCGTGATCAAGGCCAGCGCGTCTTCCGCGATCTGGGCATTCTCAGCCGCGGCGATCTTGCCAAGCAGGCCGATCATGTCCTCAGGTTCGATCCGGCGCAGGTCGAAGCGTTGACAACGGGATAGCACCGTTACCGGCACTTTGCGGATCTCGGTTGTGGCGAAGATGAATTTCACATGTTCAGGCGGTTCTTCAAGCGTCTTGAGCAGCGCGTTAAAGGCGCTGGTCGACAGCATGTGGACCTCGTCAATGATGTAAATCTTATAGCGCGCGCTGGCGGCGCGGTAACGAACGCTGTCGATGATCTCGCGGATGTCGTTGACGCCTGTGCGGCTGGCGGCGTCCATCTCCATCACGTCGACATGTCGGCCTTCCATGATGGCCACGCAATGTTCACACTGGCCGCAGGGTTCCGTGGTCGGCTTGCCCTGACCATCGGGGCCGATGCAGTTCATGCCCTTGGCGATGATCCGCGCCGTGGTGGTCTTACCCGTGCCGCGAATGCCGGTCATGATGAAGGCCTGTGCGATCCGGTCGGCCTCGAACGCGTTTTTCAGCGTGCGGACCATCGCATCCTGACCGACGAGATCGGCAAAGGTTTCGGGGCGGTATTTGCGGGCAAGAACCTGATAGGCGGGGCTTGGCGTGTCGTTCATGTCTGCTCTGTCGGATTCGGTTCAGGAATGCAGCGTAGAGACCCCTGCCGCCCGCGTCCACCGCCGCTGTAGTCGAAATTCGGTTTGCAGGACAGTTTACGCATCGTAGAAACGTTCGCAGGAGGGCCACCTTTTGAGACTCTTTGCGATTCATGCTGTGCAGGTGGGAAATGGCACGGTTGCCCTTTCACCAATCCCGGGGCGCGGCGGCAACTACCTGCAGGATCTTCGTACCATCCGGGACTGGCAGCCGGATCTGGTGGTTTCCATGACCACTGAGGTTGAGATGCTGGAGGAAGGTGCCGCCGGATTCGGTGACGATCTTCGCGTCGCCGCCATCGGGTGGGCGCATCTGCCAGTCCCGGATTTTGGCGCGCCACCGCCAGAGGTTCGGGCCGCATGGGCCGAGATCAGCGCAGCGGCGGCACAAGTCCTGTCCCGAGGAGGGCGGGTGTTGGTGCATTGCCGGGGTGGCTGTGGCCGGTCTGGCATGGTCGCTTTGCGCCTTATGGTCGAACAGGGCGAACAGCCCGAGGCAGCGCTGAAACGTCTGCGCGCCGTACGGGCCTGCGCCGTTGAAACCGACGGCCAGTTGCAATGGGCGGCGCAGGCGGCCAGCGCCCGAAAGGGCAGCTAGCTTAGAGCGCCGCGTGCTGCTCCGGTTGCGCAACCGGACTTGCGGCCAGCAATAAAACCTCGAGCATCGCGCAGGGCGGGCTGGCCATAACATCGGCGGGCAGAGAGATGAACACATCCGCGAACATCATGTCGGCATACCTATCAAGTGAATCGGTGGAAACGTCGGACTCCGTGCCGCAAAAGATCCGAATCTGATCAGGCCGTGCGCAAAATCGGGCGGTGCAACCTTCGGGGCAATGGGTCAGTTCACTGCTGCCTTCGACCTGAAAATCGGGGGTTGTTGCGGGTGCGGCGGTCTCTATCGCCTGTGTAATGACACGCGCGACCCGTGCCAAAGCTGGGCAGGTCTTGCCGGTTCGCTGGCATACGGTGGCCGAGTATTCGTGGGTCTTTGTCTTCCAGATCATTGTGCGCCCTCCGCGCGTAGGAAGGGGCGTAGATCAGGTGTGACAGCATGCTGACGACCTGCCCGGACACCCCGCCCGAGTTTCGGTTTTGGTTCGATGGCAGGTCTCCTGACTTGCGGGTCATCGCGTTGCCGACCTTCCCAGCCTTTCGGCCAGTGGTATTTCGGCATTGCTCACCGCTTACAGTTGCGGGGGCAGTCGCGGCCTTGGTTCGTTCCGGTATAACCGGGGCAGAACCGCACCGTGTTCCCTTTTCATCTCGCCCAGCGATCGGGGTCGAGAACCATCACACCATCGCTAGCGGGTACGGGCGACCCGAGTCAAGCGGGCAATTTGCACGGCCAAGCGGACGTGTGGTCATGTACGGTCACTGTTGACTTGTGACGGGAAACACTGCGGACTGGAGAAAGTGAACCAATCGGTTCAAAATCCGGAGACCGAACCATGCTGGACACTGCACAAACCGATTCGACCGAGGACTTTCAGTTTCCGTCCGGCACGGGCTCCTTGTCGGCACGCCTTTATCTGCCAGCGTCCGCGCCCCGGGTGGCCGTGGTCATTCACGGTGCTACCGGCGTACCGAGAGATTATTACCAGCATTTTGCCCGCTGGCTGGCTGCCGAACGGGGGATGGCCTGTCTGACTTACGACTACAGCGATTTCGGCCATTCTCTGAACGGATCGCTGAAAGCATCACGGGTCAAGATGGCCGACTGGGCCTTGGTCGACATGCCCGCGGCCCGGGCTGAAATGCGGCGCAGGTTCCCCGATGCGCAGCAGTGGAGCATCGGACATTCAGTCGGCGGGATGCTGGGGCCGATTCAGCCCGACGTCGATCAGATCGACCGCATGATCTGCGTCTGTTCTGGCCCTGTAACGGTATCGGATCACCCCTGGCCGTATCGGGCGCTGGCTTTGCTGTTCTGGTATGGTCACGCTCCCTTGGCGGTGAAAGCCCTGGGGTACCTTCCTGGCAAGGCGCTGGGGTTCGGGGCGGACCTGCCGGCATCGGTATATTGGCAGTGGCGGCGGTGGTGCACCGCACCGCGCAACTACCTGCCCGAGATCGGGATCTCCTTGCCTGATGCGCGCTGGGCGCAGTCAGGGACACCCGTGGACCTGTTTACCTTCGAGGATGATGATGTGGTGCCGCCCAATGCGGTGTGGCGATTGGCCGATCTGTACGGCCCAGATGCGCGCCGTCACCTGTTGTCACCCGGTGAATTTGGCTTGTCGGAAGTTGGGCACATCGGCGCTTTTGCCCGCCGCAACGCAGTCCTTTGGCCACGGCTGATTGCATGACTTCGCCGGTTCTGGCGCTTTACGTTTGCTACAGGGAGGAAGTGAGAGGTTGGACATCGACCCAAGCGGGGCTCGTTGTGGCTGCTTCCTTCCGGACCTGACCAGGTTGGCGAGGCGCTCGCCCGCGCCAACCTCTCAACGCACGATATAGGCAACAGACGCGGAAATGACAACCCGTCAGAGCGTCAAACGGATCAGCAGAAAGCCGTCATCGTCTGCGCCGATCAGCTGTGGGGTGTATTCCTCTAGTTCAGCAATGTGATCGCGGGCCTTCGGACCGGTTCTGAGCAGGGTTGTCGCGCCGGGAAATGGAGCAAACTGAAAGGCGCGGGGCGCTTTTTCCAGCGGGTCCCGTGGCAGGGCACCCGAGATGTAGTCTCGCAATATGTGCTGAACGGGTCGTGCAGGCAGCCGGATCGGCTCGGCCTGGTCGACAAAAGGGAAATAGCCGCCCCCGCTGGCTCGGTAATTGCTCACCGCAACGACAAAGCGCTTGTCGGGTGTTACCGGGCGGCCCTCTAATCGGATGTCGTGAACACGGCGATGTGCAGAGGCGCTCAGATGACCTGAGGAGTCAAAGCGTGGAGGTTGCGAGAGGTCGATCTGATAGCTCAACCCTTGCAGAACATCGAAATTATGCCCGGCCCGGCTGGGGTCGACCAGGTCAGTTTCGAACCCCGGTTTGATCTGGTTGAACACGCTTGCCGACATTTCCAGCCAATCGCCGATCTGCGCGCCATTAACGACAACGGCCTGCAATTCGTTGGGAAAAACATACAGGTCGTTGATATGACGCAGGAATACCTGTCCAGGTGGCACATCCGCATAAAACCGCGGCCCGGCGCGTCCTCCGAATTTTGAAGGCGCCATCGCGGACAGAACGGGCAACTCCGCAACGGGCGATCCCTGCAGATACGGGCGCAGAGCCGCCGCCTGCGCCGCTGCGGCCAAAGCAAGCCCTCTATCCTCAACGCAAAAGCTGAAATAGCTGTGCAGGTGCTGATCGGTTCGGCCCACCGGTTGAGCCGTGTGACGGCGCGTTTCCAAATGGCCTTTGGCGAAAAGCCGCAGCAATTCAGGGTCTTCCGCAACCGGATGGGCCTCTCCGCCAGACCGGGTCGGGCAAACCGAGCGCAATTCGGTGCTGTGGTCTTTTATCGTCCACGTACTGTCATCCGCCTTGCGGAGGTTCAGGTCAATCACCCCCAGATTCGATCCGGCCGGGCCCGGCATGACCACCGGTTTCCCGTGTACCCGCCCCCGGGCTGCATCGACATTGTTCAGCCCCTCATGCACGGGACCGGGCAGAGTCAGGTGGGAATGCCCGGCGATCAGGACGTCGATGCCGTCGATGGCAGCCATCGGGATGATCGCGTTTTCCAAATCGGGTTCCGCAAAGGGCGATCCCAACCCCGTATGCGCCAGCGCAAGGATCAGATCACAGCCCTCTGCGTGCAAGTCCCGCACCTTGTTGCGGGCGCAGGTCAGGATATCGCCAACGGTGACCCGGTCCTGCAACCGGTGCGCCTCCCATTTGGCGGTCTGAGGGGGAAGCACTGAAAGCACTCCGATTTTCAGCGTAACCTGCTGGTCCTGGTACGGGACTGTACGCGTCAGGATTGCATGGCTGTGCCAGAGAGGATCGGCATTCCTTCTTTGCACATTGCTGCACACCACCGCGCAGGGAGCGTCGGCCAGAACTCGATCCAGAACCTCTAGTCCAAAGCCGAAATCATGGTTGCCCAGCCCGATGGCGTCATAGTCCAGATCACCAAAGGCCTGCATCAGAATATGCGGCGCATTGGCCGGTTCCGCAGCCCATTCCCCGATTGGTGTGCCTTGCAGCGAATCTCCGTTGTCGAACAGCAGAACCAGCGCGCCAGCCGCCACCGCCTCGTTCCGCGCAGCCCGGATCAGACTGGCGGTGCGCGTAAACCCAATCGTGGGTTCCGGGGCGTCAGAGTAGTAGTCGAAGCCGCTCAGATTCATATGCAGATCGGAGGTTGCCAATATCCGTATCTTCAAGACAGGGCGCGGCAGATGAATGGGGTGTGACAAATTTCTACTTTTGGCAGTTATATGTTAAGCATTTTCCCCAAAAAGTATATTAGGCGCAACATTTAAGGTGTGACTGCGATCATTTGACGACCGCAGGTTTCCGGCTGTTTGGAATTGCCATTGCAACGCGGCTGCAGCCGTGGCAGCCCTGTGCCGACGACCCAAAGGAACATTCATGAAACATGCGGAACTTGTGACGTTTGGCGGCTCGGGCCTGGATCGTGCGGCGCATATCCGGGGGGATG
The DNA here is from genome assembly GCF_056542405.1 of Ruegeria sp. AD11(2025). Taxonomy (NCBI): domain Bacteria; kingdom Pseudomonadati; phylum Pseudomonadota; class Alphaproteobacteria; order Rhodobacterales; family Roseobacteraceae; genus Ruegeria; species Ruegeria sp. AD11(2025). The sequence goes on from NZ_JBQFZU010000025.1 coordinate 14,337, forward strand.
CGGACCAGCTTGCGCGGATGCGCGCCCATCCGCAGGCGTCCTGCATGCTGCTGTGGCGAGGAAAGCCACTGGTTCGGGGCGAGGCGCTGGATCAGCTGGGTCTGATCCCCATGACGCACGGATTGGTGCAGAACGGACCGGGCGGCAGAGTGGAGAAACCCGTGTTTCTGGGTCTCTCGGACGGGTCGCCTGTTTTTGCCCTCGATATCTCGAACTGGTCCCCCGAGGGGCTGGACATGTCGCAGTTGGGAGCATTTGTTGATCGGACAGAGCAGCAACATCCCGACCTGCCCCGAGGCCATGTCTTTGCCGAACTGCGCCGGATCATGACGCGCCTGTCCGCCCGGGACGCGGAACTGGCCGCAGCGGCCAAGGCGGTGATCGGATGGCATGAAACCCACCGGTTCTGTGCACGCTGCGGTGCCGCGAGCGAAATATCACAAGCGGGGTGGCAGCGCAGTTGTCCGTCCTGCGGCGGGCAACATTTCCCGCGCACCGACCCGGTAGTCATCATGTTGATCACGCACGGAGATTCGGTGCTGATTGGGCGATCTCCAGGCTGGCCCGAGGGAATGTACTCACTGCTGGCGGGCTTCGTCGAACCCGGAGAAACACTGGAGGCGGCGGTCCGGCGCGAAGTGATGGAAGAGGTAGGCGTGCCCGTCGGTGCGGTCAGTTATCTGTCCAGCCAGCCCTGGCCGTTTCCGGCCTCATTGATGTTTGGCTGCGCGGGTGAGGCGCTGTCGCGCGAGATCACCATTGATCCGGTGGAAATCGAAGATGCGATGTGGGTAAGCAAGCCCGAGATGATGCAGGCCTTTGCAGGAGAGCATCCGAAGCTGCTGCCAGCCCGCAAGGGCGCCATTGCGCATTTCCTGTTGCAAAACTGGCTTGCAGATACTCTTGACTGACAGATACTAGGCTGGAAGCAAAGAGAACCACGAACCGTTATGCAGTTTACCGCGCGCGAAGACATCGAAGCTCCGATCAATGCTGTGTTCGAAATGGTCGCCGATTTTGAGCGGTTCGAGCGTTTGGCCATGCGTCGCGGAATCGAAGTGCGGCGCCTGTCGGGCCATATGGGGGTGGTGCCGGGTACGCAGTGGCAAACCGAGTTCAAGCTGCGCGGCAAACCCCGCCAAATCGCGATTGAGATGGCCGAATGCGACCCACCGTCCCTGTTGCGATTCGACGCGGTGAGTAAGGGCATGAACGGGGTGACGATCATCGAATTACTGGCCCTGTCGCAGCGCCGCACCCGTCTGAGTGTCGACATGTCGCTTGCGGCCAGATCCCTGCCTGCGCGGCTGTTGCTGCAATCGTTGCGGTTGGGACAAGCGCGGTTCCGGCGGCAGTTTCAGTTACGGCTCAGCGAGTTCGCCCGTGAGATGGAAGAGCGCCATTTGCATGGCACCTGACGGAGCAAGGCGATGGAAAACCTGATTGTCAGGCAGGCGGCTGTGGATGACGCCGAGGGTATCTCAGAGGTTTTGCGGGAGATTGCAGCCGCTGGAAAGCGCAGTAAACCCTGCGATCCGGAATTCGCTAAAGCGCATTATGTGGCCCACCCGGAACAGATAAAATGCCACGTGGCACTTTCAGGCGCGCGCATTCTGGGGTTTCAATCGTTGAAGCGAGCGGTGGATAACAACCCTTACGGTGCACCTGTCGATTGCGGTGTCATCGGAACGCATATTCGCCCCTCTGCCGCGCGCCAAGGCATTGGGCGGTGTTTGTTTGAAGCGACACTGGAAGTGGCAAGAGCAATAGGACTTCCTGCGATTGACGCGACCATTGCCGCAACAAATTTAGAAGGTCTGGCCTATTATGCGGCCATGGGTTTCATCGACTACAGGTCGCACGACGACTCTGTCTGCAAGACCTACAGTATCCGTTGATATTTCAAGACTTATCCGCGCGGATGCGCCGCGGGATAAACGCCCAGCACTTCAACATTGGTTGTGAAGTGCTCCAGCTCGTCCATGGCCAGTTGCACATTGTGGTCGTCTGGATGACCGACGATATCGGCATAGAACTGCGTAGCAGTGAACGATCCATCGACCATGTAGCTTTCCAGCTTGGTCATGTTAATCCCGTTTGTGGCAAAGCCTCCCATCGCCTTGTACAGCGCCGCCGGAATGTTGCGCACCTGAAAGACAAAGCTGGTGATCATGCCATAGGGGCCACGCTGGGACAGGTCCGCCTGCCGGGACATGACCAGAAAGCGGGTAGTGTTGTTGTCCTGATCCTCGATGTGACGAGCCAGCACGTTCAAGCCATAGATTTCGCCGGCCAGTTCGCTGGCCAGCGCCGCCGAGTGCAGTTCACCCTGCTCTGACACCTCACGCGCGGCGCGGGCGTTGTCGGGGCTGACCCGGCCGCGGATTTTGTGTTTCTTAAGAAACCCGGCGCATTGCGGCAGCAGGACCAGATGCGAATGCGCCTCGGTGATGTCGGTCAGCGTAGCACCGGGCACCGCCAGCAGGTTGATGTGCACACGCACGAAGGCCTCATCAATGATATGCAACCCGCTGTGCGGCAACAGGCGGTGAATATCGGCCACCCGGCCATAGGTCGTGTTTTCGACCGGCAGCATCGCCAGATCCGCCTCGCCCGCGCGCACCGATTCGATCACATCTTCGAACGTACGGCAGGGCAGGGCCTCCATATCGGGGCGCGCATTGCGGCAGGCCTCGTGGCTATAGGCACCGGGTTCCCCCTGAAATGCGATACGATTGGTCATTTGATCGATTCCGTGCAACAAGTTCCAGAATTGGGCGTTTAGTCGCGGTGTCTATACCTTGCCTCTTGCGAGGGGAAGCCTTAGACACCCCGCAGACAGCTGAAATGGACTCGCGATCAATGTTCGACACGATGACAGTTACCAAGGCCGCCGCAGGCCTGTTTGGCACCTTCCTGGTGCTGCTTCTGGCAAAATGGGGCGCCGAGGCGCTGTACCATGCCGATGGGCATGGCGAGACGGCCTCATATATCATCGAAACCGAAAGCGCGGGTGAAAGCGCCGACGGCGAAGAGGTGGTATTCGAAGACATGCTGGCCGCTGCCGATCCGGACAAGGGCGCAAAAGTCTTCCGCAAATGCTCGGCTTGCCACAAGCTTGAAGATGGTGCCAACGGCACCGGCCCGTATCTGTACGGCGTTGTGGATCGTCCGGTCGCGTCGGCGAACGGCTTCGGCGGTTATTCGCCCGGGATGCAGGCTCATGGCGGCAACTGGACACCCGAAGCTTTGGACGCATTCCTGGCCAACCCGAAAAGCTATATCTCGGGCACTTCCATGAGCTTTGCCGGCCTGAAAAAGCCGCAGGAGCGCGCCGACCTGATTGCTTATCTGCAGACCATCGGCAACTGATCCTTTGATCGACCGCACCGAGTTTCAAAGCCGCTGCCCCGCGCAGCGGCTTTATTTTTGCCTAACGACATCTTCACAAAGCGTTCACGCATTCTAAACTTGAACCTGACAGTGCTGGTCATTTAGCTGGCGCGCGCAAGATATAAACTGACCGGATAATCAGGAGAGGCAGCCATGGCGAAAAAAAGTGTTTCGGGCGCGGGGTTCCAGATCGACCGCAGAACCACGTTGCAGATGCTGGGCGGCGGCCTCCTGACGTCAACGCTTGCGCCAGTGCCGGGGTTCGCAGCAGGTGCGGCGGAACCTGAAATCATTCGCGCGCATGGGTATTCGTTCTTTGGCGACCTCAAATACCCGCCGGACTTCAAGCATTTCGATTACGTGAACCCGAACGCTCCGATCGGAGGCGAGATTTCGGTTGCTTCGCGAGGAACCTTCGATGGCATGAACCGCTTCAACTGGCAGGGCAAAGCGGGTCTCTACTCCGGATTGATCGCGGAAAGTATGTTTGGTGACAGCCCATTTGGATCGGCCTCGCCTGCAGACTCAATTACAGAAGCCTATGGTCTGCTGGCAGAAGCCGTCGAATACCCCAGCAGCAAGGAATGGTGCATCTTCTATATGCGGCCCGAGGCTCGTTTTGCCGATGGTACACCGCTGACAGCGCATGATGCAGCGTTCACCCATGACCTGTTCCTCGATCAGGGCATTCGCAGCTATGCGCGGGCCGTTAAGCAGCGCATCGAAGGGTACGAGATCATTGATGATCACACGATCAAGTATAATTTCGTTGACGGTATCTCGCGCCGATCACTTATCTCTCAGGTTGGCGGAACGCCCGTATTCTCGAAAGCCTGGTACGAAAAAACCGGCGAGCGCTTGGATAAGCAAAGCCTCGTGACACCGATGGGAAGCGGACCTTATGTGCTTGATGATTATGAAATAAACCGCTACATCGTTTATCGCCGAAACCCCGACTATTGGGGTTGGCGCCTGCCGATCAACGTTGGTCGGCACAACTTTGAAACCGTGCGGGTCGAATACTTTGCCGATGATTCCGCCGAGTTCGAAGCGTTCAAAGCTGGCATCTACACATTCCGCGAAGAAGGCAGCACCAAGAAATGGGCCACCGGGTACGATTTTCCGGCGGTGCAGAACGGTTATGTAAAGCGTGAGAGCATTCCCGTTATGACGCCTCCTTCACCATCGGGTTTCATCTTCAACATGCAACGTGCCCCGTTTGACAACATCAAGGTCCGCGAGGCGCTTGGGCTGGCGTTCAACTTTGAATGGACGTCCGAATCCCTTCAGTTTGGGCTGACGGAACCACGCCATTCATTCGCCGAAAACTCGGAAGTCGCGGCAGATGGTTTGCCCGACGAGATGGAAACAGCTTTCTTGCGGTCTTTGGGTGATATCGTTCCCGAAGAGCTTTTCACGCAAGAGGCGGTGCTTGCCCATACCTCGAATGCGGATCGTACGGTGGACCGCCGCAACAAGCGAAAGGCCCTGAAGCTGTTCGAAGGGGCCGGTTGGTCGGTGTCGAGTAGCGGTAAACTGCAGGACGCGCACGGCAATCCGCTTAAGATCACTATTATGCTCAACGCCTCGTCGTCAGACACGGCCGAGGCCATTGTGACGACTTACGCAGCAAGTCTGGAAAGCTTTGGCGTAGCGGTGACAGTCGAAAAAATCGACAGCGCACAGTGGATTCAGCGGTACTACGACAAAGATTTCGACATGATCTTTTTCCGAAACCAGCCGTTTCTGGAAGCGGGCACCGGGTTAAAGCAAGCCTATGGGTCTGAGACCGCAGTTGTTTCTTCCTATAACCCTCAATCCCTGCAGGAACCGCTTGTAGACGCCATCATAGATGCATCCCTGGACACGAAATCCCGTGAGGAAGAGATCGCTGCGTTGAAATCTCTGGACCGTGTTTTGCGGTATCTCCGAATTCAAGTCCCAACCGGATATGTCTCGGATACGTGGGTCGCTTACTACGACATGTTCGAACATCCCGAAGTCCTGCCGCCGCTGGCAGTCGGGCAGTTTGACTTCTGGTGGTTTAACGAAGAGAAGTACCAGAAACTGAAAGCTGCTGGCGCGGTGAGGTAACCGATTTGGGCGCGTATATTCTTCGCCGGCTTTTGCTGGTCATACCGACGCTACTTGGAATCATGATTGTGAACTTCACCCTGGTGCAATTTGTGCCGGGCGGCCCGATCGAGCAGATATTGGCTCAGATGCAGGGCGAAGGTGACGTGTTCGCAGGTTTCGCCGGAGGCGAGGGTGCGCCGGCCGAAGAGACCTTTGGTTCGGACAGCGAATATATCGGCGCCCGTGGTTTGCCGAAGGAATTCATCGAAGAACTGGAAAAGGAATTTGGCTTCGACAAACCTCCGGTCGAGCGGTTTCTCACAATGATGGGCAACTATATGACGCTGGATTTTGGGCAGAGCTATTTCCGCTCGATCAGCGTGATTGATCTGGTGCTGGAAAAGATGCCGGTGTCGATTTCGCTGGGGTTGTGGTCGACGCTAATCGCTTATCTGGTGTCGATTCCGCTGGGTATCCGTAAGGCGGTCAAGGACGGGTCACGCTTTGACACCTGGACCAGTGGCACCATCATCGTGGCCTATGCGATCCCCGGCTTCCTGTTTGCCATTCTGCTGCTGGTGCTGTTCGCCGGCGGCTCTTACTGGCAGATTTTCCCGCTGCGGGGGCTGACCTCGGACAATTGGGACAACCTCAGTCTGTTTGGCAAAATTGCCGACTATTTCTGGCACATCACCCTGCCGGTGATTGCCCTGACAATCTCTGCTTTTGCGACGCTGACCCTGCTGACCAAGAACTCGTTTTTGGACGAGATCAAGAAACAATACGTCATGACCGCCCGCGCCAAGGGCCTGAGCGAGGGCAAGGTGCTGTACGGCCATGTTTTCCGCAATGCCATGCTGATCGTGATTGCGGGCTTTCCGGCGGTGTTTATCGGTGTGTTCTTCAGTGGCTCGATCATCATCGAGACCATTTTTTCGCTGGACGGTCTGGGTCGTCTGGGTTTTGAAGCCGCCGTTGCGCGGGATTATCCGGTGATCTTCGGAACGCTGTTCATCTTTGGCCTGATGAGCCTTGTTGTCGGCATAATCAGCGACCTGATGTATGTGCTGGTCGACCCGCGTATCGATTTCGAAAAGCGGGAGGGGTAAATGGCATTGTCCCCCCTCAACCAGCGCCGCTGGCGCAATTTCCGGCGCAATGGTCGGGCGTTCTGGTCGTTGATCATCTTTTCGGTGCTATTCGGCTTGTCGCTGTTTGCCGAGTTTATCGCCAATGACAAACCGATCCTGGTCAAATACCGGGGTGAGTTCTATACGCCGATCTTCAACTTCTACCCCGAGACCGAGTTCGGCGGTGATTTCCAGACGGAAGCGATCTATCGCGACCCCGAGGTACAATGCCTGATCGACAGCGGCGGGCTGGAATCGTGTTTCGACGATCCCGAAGGGATCATCGATGACATCAAGGCAGGCACATTCCAGGCGGATGGATTCGAACGTGGCTGGTCCATCTGGCCTCTGATCCCCTATTCCTACAGCACGAGCGTGGATCGCCCCGGTGCTGCGCCTCTGCCACCCAATGGGCAGAATCTGCTGGGCACGGATGACACCAAGCGGGACGTGCTGGCGCGGGTGATCTACGGCTTCCGTCTGTCCATTTTGTTCACCCTCGTCGTCACGGGTGTGGCCAGTATGATCGGCATCTTCGCGGGCGCCATCCAGGGGTTCTTTGGCGGCTGGCTGGATCTAGTGTTCCAGCGGATCATCGAAATCTGGTCGGCCACACCATCGCTTTACGTGATCATCATCATGTTCGCCATTCTGGGGCGCAGTTTCTGGCTGTTGGTGGCGCTGATGATCCTGTTTGGCTGGACCGGTCTGGTGGGTGTGGTGCGGGCCGAGTTCCTGCGGGCGCGGAACCTGGAATACGTGCGCGCCGCGCGGGCGCTGGGCGTGGGCAACATGACGATCATGTTCCGGCACATGCTGCCCAATGCGATGGTGGCCACACTGACCTTTATGCCGTTTATCGTAACGGGTACCATTGGCGGCCTGGCCTCGCTGGATTTTCTGGGCTTCGGCCTGCCATCTTCGGCCCCGTCGCTAGGGGAACTGACGCTTCAGGCGAAACAGAACCTGCAGGCGCCGTGGCTGGCCTTCACCGCCTTTTTCACCTTTGCCATCATGCTGTCGCTTCTGGTCTTCATTTTCGAAGGCGTCCGCGATGCGTTTGATCCCAGAAAGACCTTCTCATGAGCCTGCTGGAAGTGAACAACCTCAAGGTCTCGTTCCGGCAGGACGGACAAATCAGCGCGGCGGTCAAGGGTGTGTCCTTCACCGTTGATCGGGGGGAGACAGTGGCTCTGGTGGGCGAATCCGGCTCGGGCAAATCCGTCACCGCCCTGTCCACCGTCTCGTTGCTGGGCGACAGCGCCATTGTCGAGGGATCAGTGAAATACGATGGCGACGAGATGATCGGTGCCTCGCAAGACAAGCTGATGGACGTGCGCGGCAACGACATCAGTTTTATCTTTCAGGAACCGATGACCTCGCTCAACCCGCTGCACACGATCCAGAAGCAAATGGCCGAGTCGCTGGCTCTGCACCAGGGTTTGACCGGTGACGCGGCGCGCGAGCGAATTGTGGAACTGCTGACCAAGGTCGGTATACGTGATCCGCGCGAGCGGCTGGACAGTTATCCGCATCAGCTGTCGGGTGGGCAGCGGCAACGGGTCATGATTGCCATGGCCTTGGCCAACAAGCCCGACATTCTGATCGCGGATGAACCCACAACCGCGCTGGATGTGACCATTCAGGCGCAGATCCTCGAACTGCTGGCCGAGCTCCAGAAATCCGAGAACATGGGGATGCTGTTCATCACCCATGACCTTGGTATCGTGCGGCGCATCGCTGACCGGGTCTGCGTGATGAAGGACGGCAAGATCGTAGAAACCGGCGCTACTGCCGAGATTTTCGACAACCCGCAACATCCCTATACGCGCAAGCTGCTGGGGGCCGAACCCTCGGGCCATCCGGACCCGGTCGCGCCAGAGGCAGAAGAAGTTGCGCGGACTGACCACCTGAAGGTCTGGTTTCCGATTCAGCGCGGATTTCTGAAGCGCACGGTCGGATACGTGAAAGCTGTCAACGATGCGACGCTGAGCGTTCGTGCAGGTGAAACGCTTGGGATTGTCGGTGAAAGCGGCTCGGGCAAGACAACGCTGGCGTTGGCCATCATGCGGCTGATCGCATCCGAGGGCGGGATTACCTTCCGGGACCAGGACGTGCGCCGCTGGTCCACGCGTCAGCTGCGGCGGCTGCGCAAGGACATGCAGATCGTGTTTCAGGACCCGTTCGGCAGCCTCAGTCCGCGGATGACCTGCCAGCAGATCATTGCCGAAGGGTTGGCGATCCACAAAGTCGACCCGCACCGTGCCCCGCGTGAGTTGGTCACTGAGGTGATGACAGAAGTGGGGCTCGACCCAGCGGCGATGGACCGCTACCCGCATGAGTTCTCGGGTGGGCAACGCCAGCGCATCGCCATCGCGCGGGCCATGGTGCTGCGGCCCAAATTGCTGGTGTTGGACGAACCGACCAGCGCGCTGGACATGACGGTGCAGGTGCAGATTGTTGACCTGCTGCGCGACCTTCAGCGGAAATACGGTCTGGCCTATCTGTTCATCAGCCATGACCTGAAGGTTGTCCGCGCCATGTCCCACAGTGTGATCGTCATGCGGAACGGTGATGTGATCGAAATGGGCACGGCCGAGGATTTGTTCGAAAACGCCCAGACAGATTATACCCGCGAACTGATCGCAGCGGCGGGGTAGGGCGGGTAGTGACCCGCCCGGCCAGAGATCAAAGCCCCAGATCTTTTTTGATCTTGTTGAATTTGCTCTTTTGGGTGTCGCCTTTGACCTGCTTTTCGTACTTGTGCCGGTACCAATCGGATTTCTCAGGAAGGTAACGTTCCCAAATGGTTCCGTCTGGCGCTGTCACGAACTCCCAGCACTGATTGTACAATTCTGACTTTGTTTGACCGTTCTCAGGCCAATACCAAGTCGTTTCGTTGCACAGTTTTCCTTTGTTGGTGACGTACCATTTACCGATACCGATGGAGTTTCCACTCTTGCCGACGCCGTGCATGACACCGTTGGGAGCCCAATAAAACTTGCTGCCACGGCTCCAGTTTGACGTTTTGCCGGAAAACAACTGTGCAATTTGCTGGGGATCAGTTGCCGACACCGGCAAGTAGTACCAAGGAAACTACGGCAGCTGTGCTCAGGACGGATTTTGCATACCCCATAACAAAGACTCCTTTCTAACTCGTTCTTAAAAAAAGGGACGTGGTCCCGGAGGCCCTCTGACCGGTGTGCCGATCAGAGGAATTCTGGAAATGTCAGTGTGCGTTTGCCGTTTCGCGCGATGCAGATTTCGGCACTGGTCCACGCAACTCCTCGTAGTGATCAAAGCTCAGCTTGACCCAGCCAGTGCCGCGTGTGGCGCTGGCGAGAGTGCGGTGCAGTTCATCCTCGGCCACGGCGGGCAGTTGAGCGTTGAAAATCTCCCAGCCCGAGGCGTTGGGGTTGCCTTCAAATCCCAGAACCTGACCCTGCAGCGAACTGATGGTCGGAACCAGATCGCCGACGAAATCCGAGGGTAGGTGAATTTCGGCGTTTAGGATCGGTTGCAGGACCACCGGTTTGGCTTGCGGCAGGGCCTCACGAACGGCGTTTTTGCCAGCTGTGCGGAAGGCATAATCCGAACTGTCCACATTGTGGTGCTTGCCGTCGCTGAGCGTGACTTTCACATCGACCACCGGGAAACCCTCGGGGCCTTGTGCCAGCGCGTCCTTGGCGCCGTGCTCGACCGAGGGGATATAGTTCTTGGGCACCGCGCCGCCCTTGACGATCTCCTCGAACTGGAAGCCCGCACCCCGCGGCATCGGAGCGACCGAGATCACCACGTCGGCAAACTGCCCCGCGCCACCGGATTGCTTGCGATGGCGGTGGCGATGTTCGACGGGCGCGCGGATGGTTTCGCGATAGGCGGTTTCAACCTGATCGGCCGCGATCTCGATACCGAAATCCTCGGCCAGCTTGGCGGTGACGCGCCGCATGTGCTGCGGACCCTGCGAGCCCAAAACTGCATGGCCGCTTAGTTCATCCTGATCCAGATGCAGGCCCGGGTCGATCTCGACCAGACGGTTCAATGCGTTCGACAGTCTCACGTCATCGCGTTCATGCGCGGGGGACACGATTTGACGGAAGGCGACGGGATGGGACGACGCCCATTCCGGTAAAGGCGTCGCCTCGGTACTGTCATAGAGATTGCCGGGGTTCAGGTGGTCGGATTTTACCGCCAGCCCGATTTGCCCGGCGGGCAGATCGGATATCTGGGTTTTGGCGTCAAGCGTGGTCAGGTTCCCCACGGTCTCACCGCCCAGATTCTCATGCGCTTTTACGCCATCGCCCAGCCCGCGCAGCACGACGATCTTGCCGATATGCTTCTTGACATCAGCAAATCCGGCAATGGCGCGGGCATTCTCGGCTGCTTCGTCACGGTCGGCAGCGATATCGAATTCGGGTGCCTCATGCCGCAGCGCCTTCATCAGGCGGGTCAGGCCGTTACCATGGCTGGCCGCGCCCAGGCAGGCCGGGATCAGTTGATGGTTTTGCAGCACCTGCGCGGCCAGGTCATAGACCTCGGCGCTGGGGGGTTGCTTGTCCTCGATCAGTTGCTCCAACAGGTGGTCATCGAAATCTGACAGGGTTTCCAGCAACTCGGTGCGGGCCTCCTGCTCGCGGTCTTCGACCGATTGCGGCAGTTCGATCAGGGCCGAGGGTTGCCCTTCCTGGTACTTCCAAGCCCGTTCCGAGATCAGGTCGACCGCGCCGATGATCGTGTCGCCTTCGCGTATCGGCACCTGTCGCAGGGCGATGTGCTGGGTACAATAGGTCTGAAGCGCCGCAATGATGTCGCGGATGCGTCCATTTGGATTGTCCATGCGGTTGATGAACAGGAAACAGGGGATTCCCGCCTCTTCAACGAGCCGCAGGTACGGGGCGCATAGGACGGCGGCGTTCGGGTCGGGCGGTACGACCACTACGGCGGCGTCCGAGATTGCCATGGCCGGGCCGACATAGGCCAGATTGTCGCCGCCGCCATCTACGTCGATGGCGCACCAGGGCTCGTTCAAGTAAGAAAAACCGTGCAAATGCACGGTTCCGGATACGTCGAATGTGGTGGGCCGGTCGTCGAGGCGGCTTATAGCCTCGACCAGGGTGGTTTTGCCCGATTGGCTGGGGCCGAGGACGGTGAAAACGCGCATAGGTGCTGTCCCTCTTTCAAATTGCAGATCAACTGCACGAAAAGGAAAGCCTTACGCGAATGCGTCGGCGCTATTGTCTGTTACTCGGCCTGCCTCAGGTGCGGGCGAGATGTCGCCCGCCCTGCAAGTGTGTGAAAAACCGACCCGTCGCGTCAAGCCCTGACCTCTTGGCGGGTCAGATTGCTGAGCTGTGGCCGGCTTTACTTAGATCATAGGCGTCGAAACTGCGCGCGATCATGCGGGTCAGCGGACGCGCCTCGGGCGGGATGAACAACCCGTGCTCGGTGATGCGCAACAACCCGTCAAAGGCGCTGTTGGCGTCTTGATACATGCTTTGCAGTTCGGCAGCGGAGATATTGTGGTCGCGAAGAATCTCGGCGCTGTCGATCTGGAAATCGCACATCAACGCTTCGATCAACCGGGCACGCAGGATGTCCTGCCCTTTGAACAGGTGCCCGCGCGAAGTTGAAAAGCGCCCCTCGCGGATTGCCTTGGTATGGGCGGAGGTCGCGGGAGCGTTCTGCGCATAGCCTTGCGGGAAACGCGAGATCGAGCTGGCGCCGACACCGATCAGAACTTCGGCCTGGTCGTCGGTATAGCCCTGGAAGTTCCGCTTGAGCCGCCCGGCTTTCAGCGCATGGGTCAGACCATCGTCCTGCGTGGCAAAGTGGTCGATGCCAATCTCTGCGTAGTTGTCCCACATGAACAGGCGGCGGGCGGTGTCGAACAGGTCCAGCCGCTCTTCGGGGGTGGGCAGGGCATCGGACGGGATCAGCTGTTGCCGCTTGGCCATCCACGGTACGTGGGCGTAACCGTACAGCGCCACCCGATCCGGGCTGAGCGACAGCAGTTTCTGCACGCTTTCCGTCATCCGGTTCTTGGTCTGATGCGGCAGGCCATACAGGATGTCGGCATTAAGGCTGTTGATCCCGCGCGCGCGGATCATGTCCACGGCTTCGCGGGTGGTGTCATAGCTTTGTATACGCCCGATGGTCTTTTGAATCTCATCGTCGAAATCCTGAACCCCGATCGAGGCGCGGTTCATGCCAGCCTCGGCCAGCGCGTCCAGACGGCCTTCGTCGATCTCGTTCGGATCGATCTCAACCGAGAATTCGGCGTTCGGCCCCAGCGGCACAACCTCCAGAATCCGCGCTGCCAGATCGCGCATCAGATCCGGGTTCAGCAGGGTCGGCGTACCACCGCCCCAATGCAGGCGCGACAGGGTGACACCTTCGGGCAGGCGCTCGGCCAGCAGGTCCAGCTCGGCCTTCAGTACATCCACGTAAGCGATGACCGGGTTGTCTGTCTGCGTGCCCTGCGTGCGGCAGGCGCAGAACCAGCACAGCCTGCGGCAGAATGGGACGTGGATATACAGCGATACGGAACTGCCGGGCTTGAGGCCGGAAATCCAGTCACCATAAAGACTTGCCCCCACATCATTGCTGAAATGGGGAGCAGTGGGGTAGCTTGTGTAACGCGGGACTTTCGCGTCAAATAGTCCAAGCTTTGCCAATTGTGGTTTCACTATCATGGCGATACGTTTAAGGGACGACCCGGCCAGATGCTTTGACCGAGATCAAGTGGAAACGCGCATGACACCGATATTCAAGATCGACCATACGAACTGTGGAGACTGCCCTATCCGGCATCGCGCAGTGTGCGCGCACTGCGATGCGAATGAGCTGGAAGAGCTTGAAGGTATTAAGTATTACCGCAGTTTTGAAGCGGGGCAGACGATTATTTGGTCCGGGGATCAGATGAACTTTGTCGGCTCTGTCGTGTCGGGTATCGCATCGTTGACACAGACAATGGAAGACGGGCGCACGCAAATGGTCGGCCTATTGCTGCCCAGCGACTTCGTCGGTCGGCCGGGGCGTGATTCTGCGCCCTATGACGTGCTGGCGACAACTGATCTGGTCATGTGCTGCTTTCGCAAAAAGCCGTTCGAAGACCTGATGAGCAAAACGCCGCATATCGCGCATCGTCTGTTGCAGATGACGCTCGACGAACTGGACGCGGCGCGCGAATGGATGCTGGTGCTGGGGCGCAAGACCGCGCGCGAAAAGATCGCCAGCCTGCTTTCGATCATCGCCCGCCGCGACGCCTCGATCCACCAGAAGGGCAATGCCGGCCCGATCGTGTTCGACCTGCCCCTGACCCGCGAGGCGATGGCGGATTATCTAGGCCTGACGCTGGAAACAGTCAGCCGTCAGATCTCGGCCCTGAAAAAGGAACAGGTCATTCTGCTGGAAGGCAAGCGCCATGTCACGATCCCGGATATGGGGCGCCTGATGGAAGAGGCGGGAGACGACTCGGATGGTGGGTTTCTGGTCTGACACGCTTGCGGCGTGACTGAGGCTGCACACCGTGCTTTACTGGGTCCGGGTGAAGCGATCTTCAGGAGTGAACCATGGGATTCAGTAGCATTCTGGCGATGCTGTTCATCGGCGCAATCGCCGGGTGGCTGTCGGGCAAGATCATGGAAGGCCGTGGCTTTGGTTTGATCGGCAACATCATTGTTGGCATCGTCGGCGCGTTTCTTGCAGGATTGATCTTCCCGGCGCTCGGCTTTGCCGTGGGCGGTGGAGTGTTCTCATCGATCTTCTTCGCCACGGTCGGGGCAGTGATCCTGCTGTTCCTGATCGGGCTGGTGAAGCGATAGGAAAACCGCCCCCGAGGGACGGCTATTGTGATCACCTTTACCTCAATGGGCCAGGAAAACCGGCACCGAGGATTGTTCCAGCATGTTCCGGGTCGCACCACCCAGAATGGCTTCACGGAACCGAGAGTGGCCGTAAGCGCCCATGACGATCATGTCCGCTTCGGTGTCCGCGGCGTGCCGGTTCAGGATATCCGACACGCGGGTCATGGTCTTGCTTAGCACGTCAATCTCGCATTTCACGCCATGGCGGGCCAGCATCTGTGACAGCAAACCGCCAGGGTCAGACCGGTCGGGGCCGTGGCGTGGCGGATCGATGACGACGATGCGCACCAGATCGGCTGCGACCAGGAACGGCAGGGCGCGGCGAATGGCACGCATGGCCTCGACGCTTTCGTTCCACCCGATCAGGATCGTGCCGGGTCGTGCAAAGGGCGTGGCGCCCTGCGGTGCGATCAAAACCGGCGCGTGACCCTCGAACATTGCGGCTTCGACGATGGGTTCGGCCTCGGCGCCGCGATCCTCTCCATAAGGTTGTGGCAGGATGACGAGGTCGGAGAATCGCGCACGATGGGCGACATGGCGGCCGATGTCCGATATCTGCGCTACACCGCTTTCGGCGGACCAGCGGGTGTCGGTCTTGCCCAGATAGGTTTTGGCGTAGGACAGGATTTCCTCGGCTTCGGCATTGGCACGATTTAGCGTTTCCTGAAGAATCAAGGCGTTAGCACCGGCGTAGTAATAACCGGTCTGGCTGCGGTCGACACCGAGGCAGAGCGCTTCGATATGCGCGTCCTGTGCGGATGCCAGCGCCGCCATTTGGGCCAGAGCCGGATCGCTTTGGCTTGTGTCCGTCATGACGGTGAGAAGAGATTTGTAAGCCATTTTGACCTCGTGCCTGCAAAGCGTCTGACTGCGTCCTGATGACCCAGCCGCCAGAATACGATTGTCACAGAAATCAGGCTATTGTCTTGACACAGATCAAAGCAGTTCTGGCCTCTGTCGGACAAAACAGCAGCCAGTCAAATAAGCCCTGCGACACAGATAGAATCGCGCGGGGCATGGCAAAGGGACGCAATATGTCAAATTACATCAAGCTGATCGTGCTTGGTCTGATCGCGATATTCGCTGCGATCGGAACCAATTATGCACGCGATTTGGCGTATCAGGTGCACGCAATTCTGGTGATGGTGATCGCCGTTGGTTTGTTCATCTGGACGCTCAGAAATACCGATGAGCCAGATATTCTCGTGGATCGCTCGGGCGAATACATGGATGGAGTCGTCCGCTACGGCGTGATCGCAACCGCCTTCTGGGGCGTAGTCGGGTTCCTGGCGGGAACCTTTATTGCGTTCCAGCTGGCCTTTCCGGTGCTCAACTTCGAATGGGCCCAGGGCTATCTGAACTTTGGGCGTCTTCGCCCGCTGCACACCTCGGCGGTTATTTTCGCATTTGGCGGCAACGCGCTGATCGCGACTTCGTTCTATGTCGTGCAGCGCACCAGTGCCGCGCGCCTGTGGGGCGGTAATCTGGCGTGGTTTGTGTTCTGGGGCTACCAGCTGTTCATCGTGCTGGCCGCAACGGGCTATGTGCTGGGCGGTACCCAATCGAAAGAATACGCTGAGCCTGAATGGTATGTTGACCTGTGGCTGACCATCGTCTGGGTTGCCTACCTGGCCGTTTTCCTTGGCACCGTGGTCAAGCGGAAAGAGCCGCACATCTACGTGGCCAACTGGTTCTACCTGGCCTTCATCGTCACCGTAGCGATGCTGCACCTGGTCAACAACATGACCATCCCGGTCAGCATCTGGGGTTCGAAATCGGTCATCGTCTGGTCGGGCGTACAGGACGCCATGATCCAGTGGTGGTACGGCCACAACGCTGTGGGCTTCTTCCTGACTGCAGGCTTTCTGGGCATGATGTACTATTTCATCCCGAAACAGGCCGAACGTCCGGTGTTCTCGTACAAGCTGTCGATCATCCACTTCTGGGCGCTGATCTTCCTGTATATCTGGGCTGGTCCGCACCACCTGCACTATACCGCGCTGCCTGACTGGGCTTCGACGCTGGGTATGGTGTTCTCGATTGTGCTGTGGATGCCGTCCTGGGGTGGTATGATCAACGGTCTGATGACCCTGTCGGGCGCCTGGGACAAGCTGCGCACGGACCCGGTGATCCGGATGATGGTGATCTCGGTCGGCTTCTACGGCATGTCCACCTTTGAAGGTCCGATGATGTCGATCCGCGCTGTGAACTCGCTCAGCCACTACACCGACTGGACCATTGGCCACGTGCACTCGGGCGCGCTTGGCTGGAACGGAATGATCACCTTTGGTGCGCTGTACTTCCTCGTGCCCGTCCTGTGGAAGCGTGAACGTCTGTATTCGCTGCAGATGGTCAGCTGGCACTTTTGGCTCGCCACCATCGGCATCGTGCTCTACGCCGCGTCGATGTGGGTGACCGGTATCATGGAAGGCCTGATGTGGCGCGAAGTGGATGCCAACGGCTTCCTGGTGAACTCGTTCGCCGACACCGTGGCGGCCAAGTTCCCGATGTATGTGGTGCGTGCTCTGGGTGGCGTCCTGTTCGTCGCTGGTGCTGTGATCATGTGCTACAACCTGTGGATGACTGTGCGGAAAGCGCCGGCCAAAGAGGCCAGCCTGACCGTCGCGGTCCCGGCTGAATAAGGAGGGCCGGTAGCTATGGCAATTCTCGACAAACATAAGATCCTCGAGACCAACGCGACCCTCCTGCTGATCTTCAGCTTTCTGGTCGTGACCATCGGTGGCCTGGTGCAGATCACCCCGCTTTTCTATCTTGAGAACACCATCGAGAAGGTGGAGGGCATGCGCCCTTACACCCCTCTCGAAATGGCGGGCCGTGAGATCTACATCCGTGAAGGCTGCTATGTCTGCCACAGCCAGATGATCCGCCCGATGCGGGACGAGGTCGAACGCTATGGTCACTACTCGCTGGCGGCCGAGTCGATGTACGACCACCCGTTCCAGTGGGGCTCCAAACGTACCGGGCCTGATCTGGCACGCGTGGGTGGCCGTTATTCGGACCAGTGGCATGTGGACCACCTGCGTGATCCGCAGTCGGTTGTGCCGGAATCGGTGATGCCGAAATACGGCTTCCTCGAGCACCGCAAGATCGACGGCAAGTATATCGGTGATGTAATGGCGGCGAACGCCGTAGTGGGCACGCCCTATACCGAAGAGATGCTGGCCAACGCCCAGGCGGACTTCCGTGCGCAGGCTGATCCGGACAGCGACTATGACGGGCTGCTGGAACGCTATGGCGACAAGGTCAGCGTTCGCAACTTCGACGGTCAGCCCGAACTGACCGAAGCGGATGCGCTGGTCGCTTACCTGCAGATGCTGGGTACGCTGGTCGACTTTTCGACCTTTACCCCAGACGCGAGCCGCTAAGGAGGGTGTGATGGAAGAATATACTCTCTTACGGCAATTCGCGGATAGCTGGATGCTGTTGCTTTTGTTTGCCTTCTTTGTTGGCATCGTCATCTGGGTTTTCCGCCCTGGCGCCAGCAAGGAATACAAGGACACCGCCAACATCCCGTTCCGGCATCAAGACAAACCGGCCACATCCGAGGAGGCGCGGCAATGAGCAAACCATCTGAAAAACTGCCGGGCGATCCAAATACAACCGGACATACCTGGGACGGCATCGAAGAATTCGACAATCCAATGCCGCGATGGTGGCTGTGGACCTTCTACGCCACCATCATCTGGGGCGTGATCTACACGATCATGTATCCGGCTTGGCCGTTGGTCCATTCGGCGACTGCAGGTGTTCTGGGCTGGTCCACACGTGAAATCGTGCAAGAGGATATGGTGGCGTTCGAAGAGGCCAACGCACCGTGGAATGCCAAGCTGGTCGAAACGCCGTTAGAGCAGATCTCGGCCGACGCTGAGTTGCAGCAATACGCGGTGAACTCGGGTGGTGCTGTGTTCCGCACCTGGTGTGCGCAGTGCCACGGCTCGGGGGCACAGGGTGCCACTGGCTTCCCGAACCTGCTGGACGATGCCTGGCTGTGGGGCGGTACGCTCGAGGACATCGAGTTCACCATTGCCCACGGTATTCGGAACGAGGAAAGCGATGATGCGCGCTATTCCGAGATGCCGGCCTTTGGCGAAATGCTTGAACAAGACGAAATCACTCAGGTGGTTCAGTATGTCATGTCGCTGACCAATGCGCAGACCGACGATGCGGCGGCGCAGGCGGGCAAGGTTGTCTTCGAAGACAACTGTGCGGCTTGCCACGGCGAAGACGGCAAAGGAGATGTCTTCCAGGGCGCGCCGAACCTGACCGACGCGATCTGGCTCTATGGCGGCAGTGAAGAGGCTCTGACCGAAACGGTCACCTACAGCCGTTTTGGTGTGATGCCTGCTTGGGAAAACCGTCTGACCGACGCGCAGATTCGCGCTGTCTCGGCTTACGTCCACCAGCTTGGTGGTGGTCAGTAAGGTTTAAAGAATACCTTCGGACGGTTCGCCGCCCGAAGGTTGAGGCACCGGCTGTTCCATCTGTTCGCGCGTTTCCTGAACAGCCGGTGCTACATTTCCAGACCAGTAATCCAAAATGTACCGGTCCAGTGCACCTATTACTTGGAGCACGAACCTGTGACGCGCAAGCTTTTCTTCCACCTGTGATCATCAGAAAGCCACTTTGGCTTTGGCGGTTCGTCGCGCGGCTCGGTTTGGGTGGCGACCATGAAAGTTCTGGCAAGAATAGACAGCATCTGATCTCTCCTGAATGTGGGTCCAACTGGATTCAAGATTGATCTGCGGGCGCGGAAATGCGACTCAATTGATGTGTGAAAATGTAAGGTGGACTTACATATGGATTGGTTGAAGATGCCACCGCTTGCGTCGCTGAAGGCCTTCAATGCCTTCGCGGAGACGAGAAATGTGGTGCAGGCGGGTACAAAGCTGAATGTCAGCCACGCTGCCATCAGCCAGCAATTGCGCGCGTTGGAAAAGCATCTGGGTGCCGCGTTGCTGGACCGAAGCGGAAAATCCATGACCCTGACCCCCGAGGGCGAGAAACTGGCCCGTGCCCTGCATCTGGGATTTGGTGCCATCGGTGATGCGGTGGCCGACCTGATGCATCTGGCCGAAGATCGTCCGGTTCACATCTCGCTGACCGCGTCTTTTGCGGCCTCGTGGCTGATGCCGCGCCTGCCTGCCTTTCAGCTCGACCATCCCGATATTCCTCTGGTGCTGGACCCCTCCCCGGAATTGGTTAGCCTGCGCCCGGGCGGGGTGGATGTTGCGATCCGGTACGGGGATGGGAACTGGTCCGGTATGACATCGGAACTGTTGCTGCAAAGCCCGATCGTGATCGTCGCTGCGCCCTCGCTGCTGCAGGGCAGGGCGTCGATGACCCCGGACGAACTAAGCCAGTTGCCCTGGCTTGAAGAGCTTGGAACCACCGAGGCGACCTCGTGGCTTAACCGACAAGGGGTGGAACATGGCCCCCGCGCCGGTCGTATCGTGTTGCCGGGCAATCTGGTGCTTGAAGGGCTGCGGGCCGGGCAGGGGGTGACCGTCACGGCGCGGCATTTCGTTGAACCCGACATAAAAGCGGGTCGCCTTGTCGAACTGTTTTGCGAACCGGGCGAACGAGGCTATCATATTGTAACCGGCGATGCACCGCTGCGGCCTGCCGTCAAGGTTTTTGTGGCTTGGCTCAGGCGGCAATCTGGTCGCATGTGACAAAAGGTGTCTGTGCGATGCGCTTTTGACCCATGTCAAAGTGGGACACGTTGTGATTTGGGACAAGACGCCTAAAAAACAGCCACATCTGGAGCCAGCTCGTGAGCGATTCCGACCCCGCCCCCAGCCTTTATGCTGCTAGGGAGCCCATTTTTCCCCGGCGCGTGTCCGGTCCTTTTAGAAACCTGAAATGGATCATCCTCGCGGTCACATTGGGGATTTACTATCTGACGCCATGGATCAGGTGGGACCGCGGTCCCAGTCTGCCGGATCAGGCGGTACTGCTGGATCTGGCGAACCGGCGGTTCTATTTCTTCTGGATCGAGATTTGGCCGCACGAGTTCTATTTCGTGGCGGGTCTACTGATCATGGCCGGTCTTGGGTTATTCCTGTTCACTTCGGCGCTGGGGCGCGTGTGGTGCGGCTATGCCTGTCCGCAGACCGTGTGGACGGACCTCTACATTCTGGTTGAACGCTGGATCGAGGGAGATCGAAATGCCCGCCTGCGTCTGCATCGGCAGGAGAAACTGGATTTCCGCAAGGCTCGGCTGCGTCTGACCAAGTGGACCGTGTGGTTGTTGATCGGCGTGGCTACTGGCGGCGCCTGGGTGTTTTATTTTGCCGATGCGCCGACATTGCTGCGCGATCTGGTCACCGGCAACGCCCATCCGATTGCTTACACCACCATTTTGATTCTGACCGGCACGACCTTTCTGTTCGGTGGCTTCGCCCGCGAGCAGATTTGTATCTATGCCTGCCCGTGGCCGCGTATTCAGGCTGCGATGATGGACGAGGATACTCTGGTCGTTGGCTACCGCGAATGGCGGGGTGAGCCACGCGGTAAGGGCAAGCGGACAGCGGATTCCGAGTTGGGCGACTGCATCGACTGCATGGCCTGTGTGAATGTCTGCCCCGTGGGTATCGACATTCGCGACGGTCAGCAGTTGGAGTGCATCACCTGCGCCCTGTGCATCGATGCCTGCGACGACATGATGGCCAAGATCGGCAAGCCACGCGGCCTGATCGACTATATGGCTCTCAGCGATGAGACCCGAGAACGCGCGGGGCATGCACCCAAAAATGTCTGGAAGCACATCCTGCGGCCTCGGACGATCATGTATACGTCCCTGTGGTCTCTGGTTGGTTTTGGCCTGCTGTTTGCGCTGTTTATCCGTTCTGACATCGATCTGACGGTGGCGCCGGTGCGCAACCCGACCTTCGTGACCCTGTCCGACGGTACCATCCGAAACACCTATGATGTGCGTCTGCGCAACAAACATGGAGAGGATCGGCCGTTCGAACTGACACTGGCCGGTGATCCGGCGCTGCAGCTGCAAATCGAAGGGATCGAGGGCAGCACTGTTAATGTCACCGCAGATACGGCACAATTGACACGCGTCTACATCATTTCAGAACAAGGTACCGGACCTGCGGCCGCGGCTTCCACGCCGGTGCGTATCTGGGTCGAAGATGTGGAAAGTGGTGAGCGCGCCTATAAGGACACCACGTTCAACGGACGAGGAAACTAAGATGGCCGAGCGTCAGTTTACCGGAAAGCACGCCCTGGCGGTGTTTATCGTCGCCTTCGGCGTGATCATCGCCGTCAACCTCGTCTTGGCATATAGCGCGGTCAAAACCTTTCCGGGGCTCGAGGTGAAGAACTCCTACGTCGCCAGCCAGGAGTTCAATGAGCGCCTGCAGGAACAGCAGGCGCTGGGTTGGAACATCCGTGCCGAGGTGTCCGGTGGGCTGTTGATCCTGCATATTACCGACAAGACCGGTGCCCCGGTCGAAGTGTCGGAACTGCAGGCCGTAGTTGGCCGCGCAACCCATGTGAAAGACGACTTCGCGCCCGATTTCACCTTTGATGGTCAGGCCTATGCGACCCCGGCGGTTTTGGGCAAGGGCAACTGGAACATCCGACTGGTGGCCAAGGACAGCTCGGGCGCCGAGTTCGCGCAGCGTGTGCCGCTGTATGTGAAGGGGTGAACGGATGGCGGCGCAACTGACATCCGGCACGGCGGCCTGTCCGGGATGCATTGCCGGCCCGGCGGAACCGGCGCGGCCCATTCCGCAGGATGTGCAGATCGCGCTGTCGCTGCCGGGCATTCACTGTTCGGCCTGTATCGCGACGGTCGAGCGAGAGCTGAACGCCCACCCCGGCGTGGAGGACGCGCGGGTGAACTTGACCCTGAAACGCGCGATGGTCAAAGCGGCGCCAGACCTGCGGGCTACCGACCTGATCCCGGTGCTGGAACGGGCGGGGTTCGAGGCCCATGAGCTGGACCCCGGCGCCTTGTCGGCCACGCAGGCGGACAAGGCGGGCCGCGATCTGCTGATGCGGCTGGCGGTGGCCGGGTTTGCCTCGATGAACGTGATGCTGTTGTCGGTGTCTGTCTGGTCGGGAGCATCGGATGCCACCCGCGACATGTTCCACTGGATATCGGCAGCCATTGCGCTGCCGGCGATTGCTTTTTCCGGGCAGCCCTTCTTTGCCAACGCCTGGAGCGCCCTGCGCGTACGCCGTCTGAATATGGACGTACCGATTGTACTGGCCATCGTGCTGGCGCTGGTGACGTCGCTTTGGGAAACCGTACTCAGCGGTGAACATGCCTATTTCGATGCAGCGCTGACGCTGACCTTCTTCCTGCTGGCCGGACGGTATCTGGACTACCGCACCCGTGCCGCGGCCCGGTCTGCGGCCGAGGAACTGACGGCGCTTGAAGTGCCCCGTGCCGTAAAGCTGGTCGATGGGTCAGAAGAAGAGGTTGCTGTGGCCACTCTGACCGTCGGTGACTTGATCCTTGTCCGGCCCGGGGGCCGAATGCCGGTGGATGGCGAAATCGTCTCTGGCCAATCGGAACTCGACCGGTCTCTGCTGACCGGGGAGACCCTGCCGGTCTTCGCCGAGGCTGGCCTGACCGTAAGTGCCGGTGAGGTCAATCTGACCGGCCCCCTGACCATCCAGGCAACGGCGGTGGGCGAGGATACCTCACTGCATCGCATGGCTGATCTGGTCGCCATCGCTGAATCGGGCCGGTCGCGCTATACTTCGCTGGCGGACAAGGCGGCCAAACTTTATGCGCCAGGTGTACACATCCTGTCGGCGCTCAGCTTTCTGGGCTGGTACATCTATTCCGGTGATATCCGCACTGCGCTGAACATTGCCGCCGCCGTTCTGATCATCACCTGCCCCTGCGCGCTGGGTCTGGCCGTGCCTGCGGTGACCACGGCGGCCTCGGGGCGGCTGTTCCGCAAGGGGATGCTGATTAAACATGCCACCGCGCTGGAGCGTCTGGCCGAGGTCGATACGGTCGTCTTCGACAAGACCGGTACGCTGACCTCGGGCACGCCCGAGCTGACTAATCTGGGTGATCATTCCCGTGTGGACCTTGAGGTCGCTCTGGCACTGGCCGAGGCGTCCTCGCATCCGTTGTCCGTCGCCCTGACCAAGGCTGCGCGCGACGCCGGGATTAAGCCGGCCACCCTTAAGGATCTAACCGAAGTTCCGGGCTATGGCACCGAGGGCAGTTGGCATGGTCAGCGCGTGCGCCTTGGCCGCGCTGCCTGGACCGGCGCGGAAGAGGGCAACCAGACAGCGGCCTGGCTGTCGGTTGGCGGACAAGCCCCCGCAACCTTCCTGTTCTCGGACAGACTGCGCCCCGGTGCGGCCGAGGCGGTTCAGGCCCTTCGGGATGCGGGTAAGGACGTTGTCCTGATATCCGGCGACACGCAGGGCGCGGTTCAGGTACTGGCTGCAAAACTGGGGATCGACAACTGGGTCGCGCAGGCCCTGCCGCAGGACAAGGCGGCCCGCGTGCAGGAATTGAGCGAGCAGGGCCGCCACGTCCTTATGGTCGGCGATGGCCTGAATGATACTGCCGCGCTGGCAGCGGCGCATGTGTCGATCTCTCCGGCCTCGGCGCTGGATGCGGCGCGGGTGGCGTCGGATATCGTACTATTGGGTAATGATCTTGCCCCAATCGCAGATGCCTGCGATACGGCCGTGAAAGCGACGAAACGGATTCGTGAAAACTTCCGCATCGCAACCGTGTATAATATCATCGCGGTCCCGTTGGCTGTCGTTGGCTTGGCCACACCGCTGATCGCGGCGCTGGCGATGTCGACCTCGTCCATCACCGTGTCTCTGAATGCCCTGCGCCTGAGGTAGTTGAATTGGAAGTTCTGGCCTATCTGATACCGATTTCCCTGCTTTTGGGCGGGGTTGGCCTTGTTGCGTTCATTTATACGGTGCGGTCGAACCAGTATGATGATCCCGAAGGCGATGCGCGCCGTATCCTCAGCGATGAATGGGACGACAAGCCCAAGCCCTGACGGCCCTTGAAATTGCCGCAATGCCCGGTTATGTCCGGCCCATCCGCTAGCAGAGAGAACCAAGCCAAATGGCAACTATGAATCCGATCCAGTTCATTCAGCAAGTCCGCGCCGAAGTTGCAAAGGTCGTCTGGCCGACCCGGCGTGAAGTTCTGTTGACCACGGTCATGGTGTTCATCATGGCGGCTCTGACGGCCGTGTTCTTCGCACTGGTCGACCTAGCCATTCGCGGCGGGCTTCAGGCGATCCTGGGCGCGTTCAGCTAAACCGGCTCGGGCGGGCGGAAACACCACTGCCCCCTTGCACCGCGCGCGATGTCAGAGTAGGTGACGCGGTACTATTCGGAATGGGCGTGCGGCGATTCGGGCTGCGCGCCGCTTTTTATTCCGGGTGATGCGATAGAATTTCAATGACGGTGCTTGCGGCCATCCGTGCGCACCGAAGAAAAACAAGGACGACAGGTTCATGGCGAAACGGTGGTACTCGGTCAGCGTTCTTTCGAATTTCGAAAAGAAGATCGCAGAGCAGATCCGCACGTCCGTGGCCGAGCAGGGCCTTGAGGATGACATCGACGAGGTTCTGGTGCCCACCGAAGAGGTGATCGAAGTGCGCCGGGGTAAAAAGGTCACGACCGAACGCCGTTTCATGCCCGGCTACGTGCTGGTTCACATGGAAATGTCGGATCAGGGCTATCACCTGGTGAACTCGATCAACCGCGTCACTGGCTTCCTGGGCCCGCAAGGCCGCCCAATGCCGATGCGTGATGCCGAAGTGAACCAGATCCTCAACCGCGTTCAGGAAGGCGAAGAAGCGCCCAAACTGATGATCACCTTCGAGGTTGGCGAGAAGGTCAAGGTCAACGACGGCCCGTTCGAGGATTTCGACGGCATGGTGGAAGGCGTGGATGACGAGAACCAGAAGCTGAAGGTTTCGGTTTCGATCTTTGGCCGTGAAACCCCGGTCGAGCTGGACTTCACTCAAGTCACGAAGCAGAGCTAAAGGGCTCGCCCACTGGTTTTTCGACGCCGTGTTGCGATCAGCAACGCGGCGTTTTTGTATTGGCGAGCCAAATCTAAAGCCTGCAGGTGAAGGATGGCGCCTACGCTGTGAAAAGCTTTCGTTATGGCCGCCCTGGAATCAGTTCTTTTTGCTGAAGAACTGTCAGTATGTCGAGAATTGTTGACGGGCTTACATCAACGGATCCGTCAAGAAAAACACCTAGGCCACCCTCTCCGATTTCGCGCGGGCCGCCTTTATCATACACTGGATCAAGGGAAGCGAGCTCCGCCGGCAACTCCGGGCACAATGGGGTTTCATTGAGCACAAGATCCACAGCAGCCAACATCAAGTCTTTTACGGATTCCAGTGTATCGTCTTCCAGCAGTTGCTCTCGCTGAGCTTCGGGAGCCGTTAATGTAAGGTCTATGAGTTTAAAATAGGCACAGTTGTCACGCAGATCGACGGTTGCTTCGGTGGACATGTTGGCCAAGATAGCTCTTTTTTGTTCGCCCCGCTGAAAGTCACGTTCACTGGTGCGGCTGCATTCAAAGTTCGTGACTGTTACTTCCCCGTCCAGATCGATCACATCGTCCTTGGCATGAAAACTCATACCATCAAGCCTGATTTGCAGGCCGCAATTGTCGACAATTGCATTATCAGCCAAACGCTCAGGTACGGTTTTTTGTATTTCACGCAAATCCAAAAGTGCGCCCACCCCGATCCGAGTGGGGGCTACTGCCGTGAGGTTCAGGTCAAGCGTGTACGGCAATTCCGTGTCGCGAAAGGGCAGTGACGCATCGATAACGAAGTTCACCTGTTGTGCGCTTGGGGCCCGGGCGTCCAGAAAAGCTGCCATTAAGACCGGGAATACTAACCAAAGTCTCATTCAGCGAACTCCAAAACACCAAGCTCCTTCAATCCCCCAAGGACTTTGACTATTGTCTCTGCGCTGACATCAGCCGATCCGACAACAGCTGCTCCCAGCCCGCCAGGAGCAATTTCACGTGTGCCGCCGGACTCGTAAATCGGGTCGAGAACAGCGAATTCTTCGGGCAAGGGTGGGCAAACCGGATGCGCTGCCAAAAACTCGCCGCCCTTTTCGAACACGGCTTCGTTGATCCGGTTGGTCAGGCCAAAGAGATTGCTGACGGCTCCGATGAACCCACGCGGGCTAAGGTTAACCTTTTCGATACTGAATGTGAGGCATTGGCCTTTCACTTCTGCCTTAGCGACAGCAATTGCATCTACGGTCGCCCCAAAATAACGAATACCCGGTTCTTCTCGTCTGTTACACCGCGTGAACTGGGCACGGGCTGAACCCTCGACCTTTACGGTGTCGCCTATGGCGGTGACGTCCCGGATTTCGAGGTAAATCTGGCGTTTGCAGCTTTCTTCAAGTGGGCCTGTCAGTATACGGGGCGCTTTTTCCTGCAATCCACGCAAATCCATGAACGCTCTCAATCGCAAACGGGTCGGGCTGGATTCTTCCAGTCCGCTATAGACGGTGAAAGGGACGGGAATGTCACGCAGGGGAACTTCTTTGGTTAGCTTGATCTGGAACCGGCCTGCATAAGTGGCGGGGTCAATCCCTGTTGTTGAGGGCAAAGAAGTTCCGTTGCCGCCGTCGGTTTGGGTGGCCGTTTCGGAGCCAGCGCTCTGATCTTGCGCCTTACTGCCGCACCCCGGCAGCATCGCAATCAGAATGCAGATCAGCAGTCCCTTGTTCAGCCGAGATGATGCCATCCCTGACCACCTCTTTTGTAATCAAGCTGTGCAAAGATACCCACCTGCGTCTCTTTGGCAACTTATGTATTCAAGTAATCTGTTCTGTTGCTCAGTTCCCATATTTGACTGTGGGCCGATTGCGGTGCAAATAGGTCCCTTGGGATTATGAGCCAGCCACTTGCCAACCCCCACATTCCCCTGTAAACGCCGCCTCTATCGTCTTCGGGCGAGATTCTCTCGTGGGAGGTTGCTGGGATCGCGATCCCGGATCGGACCACGCAACATATACCGGGTGGGACGCGTCCCATTCACGTTGAAAGGAAAACCAAATGGCCAAGAAGCTTGCTGGTACAATGAAACTGCAGGTTCCTGCAGGTCAGGCGAACCCGTCGCCGCCAGTTGGTCCGGCGCTGGGTCAGCGCGGCATCAACATCATGGAATTCTGCAAAGCGTTCAACGCCAAGACCGCAGACATGGAGCCCGGCGCTCCGTGCCCGACCGTGATCACCTACTATCAGGACAAGTCCTTCACCATGGACATCAAGACGCCGCCCGCGTCTTACTACCTGAAAAAAGCAGCTGGTCTGAAGCCGGTCGGCAAGCGTAACCGCCCCCGTGGTGCGGAAAACCCCGGTCGTGAGACCGTGGCCACCGTGACCTCGAAGCAGGTTCGCGAAATCGCCGAAGCCAAAATGAAAGATCTGAACGCCAACGACGTCGAAGGCGCAATGCAGATCATCCTGGGCTCGGCCCGCTCCATGGGCATCGAGGTGAAGTAAGATGGCAAAACTCGGTAAACGTACCCGCGCTGCGCGCGAAGCTGTCGCCGGCAAGGAAAACCTGTCGGTCGAAGAAGCAGTTGCCCTGGTCAAAGCCAACGCAACCTCGAAATTCGACGAGACCATCGAAATCGCTCTGAACCTGGGTGTTGACACCCGTCACGCGGACCAGATGGTTCGCGGCGTCGTCGGCTTGCCAAACGGCACCGGCAAAGCGATGCGTGTTGCTGTTTTCGCTCGTGGCCCGAAGGCTGACGAAGCGAAAGAAGCAGGCGCGGATATCGTTGGCGCAGAAGACCTGATGGAAACCATTCAGGGCGGCACCATCGAATTCGATCGCTGCATTGCAACCCCTGACATGATGCCAATCGTTGGCCGTCTGGGTAAAGTTTTGGGCCCACGCAACCTGATGCCGAACCCCAAGGTCGGCACTGTGACCATGGACGTGAAAGCGGCCGTGGAAGCAGCCAAGGGCGGTGAAGTTCAGTTCAAGGCGGAAAAAGGCGGCGTTGTGCACGCAGGCGTTGGCAAAGCGTCCTTCGACGAAGCCAAGCTGGCTGAAAACGTCCGTGCTTTCGTTTCGGCTGTGGCCAAGGCCAAGCCGTCGGGCGCCAAAGGCACCTACATGAAGAAAATCGCACTGAGCTCGACCATGGGCCCAGGCGTGACTCTGGATGTGGCAGCTGCGGCGGGCGAATAAGCTTTTACGCAAAGTTGCGAAGAATTGGTCCTGGGTGGTGCGAACTGCCCGGGATTTTCTTTTGAGCCTTTGGGTTTTTGATTTGCCAGGTCCCGGTGTGTCAGTCTGGCCGGTGTTCAAAGGCGTTTTTTGCAAAAGGTCTCAGCGTTCTCAAAGTGCGTTGTTGGGCAATACTCCGAGCACTCTTTTTTTTGCGGAACGCGAGTCAGGGTTGCCAGCAAACGCGGGTAGATCAGAAAACTGACGCTGGGGTCGTCGGGTCCGACAAGAGTGTAGCCGTCAAAGAAGGCGCGCATTACGTCGCTTGATACGATCTTGCCGGGTGGGACAGTCCGCAGATTTTGAGCGATGGCCGCAAAATCCAACAGGACTTTGGCGATGTCATACCCAACGGGCTCAACACGATCACTTGAGATATCGAGCCCATAAGTCTTTGTTCCATCGAAAACGAGGTTGCCCATGTGAAAATCGCCGTGATGGGCGGCCGCGATGGTTTCCCGCCCTTCGAAATGCGGCGCAAGCTCGGAAAGGCGGGCAATTCCGTTTAGAAACATCTGTTTGGCGGCCACTCGGGTTTCCCCGGCCAAGATCCGGGTTCTCAGGTCGTGATAATACTCCAGAGTGTGTTTTGGCTGAAACACCCTTTGCTCTTGGTTTAGGGTGCGATGAAAAGCATCCAGCCACGCACCAGCGTGTGACAACAGCTCCAGCTGCCTTATCGTGTTGCCCTCTGCCAGCCGAACGAGCTTTCCGATCGTGCGCCCCGGAACATACTCCATCAGGCTGGCCTGACGTTTTTTGGATACATGGATCGGCTCGGGCATGGCCAGGTTGTCATGATGACCAAATACATTGAAAAACTTTTGCTGGCGTTCGAATTGGGCAACGAAACCGCCCTGTCCCTCTGGCCTCATTTGGTACTTGTAGGCAAGGTTCTTTCCGGACGGGTGCTGCAATAGCAGAACTATACAAGACGTGTCAGCTTCGTCCCGGCGATACAGCCGGGTCATCTTCCACCCCCTTCGGGGCAGTCTGGCTTCGGCCGCTATCATCGGCCATGCTTTCAACGCGGCTTGGTCAAGGTCCGTGTCTCTGAAGTTCAACCACATACAGAAAGCCGTATTTTGAGTTTTAACCAAGACACCCGGTTGCGGCGATCATGTTCACTTTGGTACCAGAACGCAAACCGGTTCAAATTGGCTTCGGTTTTCCTGCTGGTCTGAAGCGTGAGTTGGGTGGTTTCAGCGGTGTTGAAACGCGATCTTCAGCCGGTCCCCCAAGCGCCGCCGCCTGTCTTCCTCGTAGGGGCTGCAGCTATGGTCGATGTGCCACGACACAAGCCAGTCTTTCAGCAGGCGTCCGCGGATGCAGAAATCCAGTATCCCCATATGGATCGGGTGGCGGTAGCGGCGAAAAAACATGTCCTTGTTTGGTTTTAAGATACCGCTGCGGTCTACATCGGATGGGCTGGTATCGCGGAAAACATCCGACTTGAGAAAATCGACGATGTCATAGACGGCCAGTTTCTCCCGCGCCTCGGTGAAATCCAGACCGATCATCTCACCCTTGCCCACTATCAGGTTCTGTCCGTGGAAGTCTCCGTGTGAAAACACCCGTGTATCCGGGATGCCCTTCAGATGCCGGGCTGCGGTTTTCAAGCTCTCCACCATCGGCTGACTTTCTTCTTTGATATGCGGCGGCACGGAGTTCAGCAGATCTTTGATGCTGAGAGTCATCCAGCGCGGGCGAAATTCGTATTCCGCGGCGGGTTGAAAGCCATGAAGGTCGTGCAGCCACGCCCCGGCGCGGCGATAGACCTGGGCAACCTGATCGTTATCCCCGCTGTTGTGGATCACGTCCACGGCGGTGGGTCGGTCGATGAACTCGGAGACGAAGAACATATTTCCGGGCGACACGTAATAGGGGCGAACCACCCGTGACGTCTCGTGTCCGTCAAAATACCGCGCCAACCGGGTCAGAATATCGAACTCTTTCTTCAGCCGGCCGGATTTGGGCGAGGCGGTGTCAATCTTCACCGCATAGTCATTCGCAGGCCCCTGAACTCGCAAAACCAGGCGGGTGTCGGGAAAGCCGTGCGACCGGTATACGCAATCGAATTGTAGCTTCCCGCGCAGCCCGGCATGGCGCGAAAACTCCTCGACAAACTCAGTTGCGCGCCTGTGTTCATCTTCGGTGAGGATTAGCATAGGATAGGCAAAAGTCGGTCGTGAAACAAAGGGGTTGGTTGACAGGACCCCAGCGCGCAAGCCATGTCAATCGCTGACTTGCGCCGGAGTGCGGTGGCTTGGTCTTGCCAAACTACCGGAGCGGGCAATTTACCCCTTGGAAACCCCGGCCATCTGCCCTAAAGAGAGCTGCGTAGTAAAGCGTGCGATTCGTCGTGCGCTTTATTTCGTTTCGTCCAAGACGGTGGGTGGGTCCATTCGGTCCCTTAATTCCCTGCCTGAGACGGGTAAGACCAAAGAATTCTGAGGGTCACGATCCTCGGGCGAGTTTTGGCCAATCCCGTAACAACGGACCTGAACGCCGGGGCGCAAGCCGCGGCAAATATGAGCCGGGGTGAGATATCATCCCAAACTTGGAGAGAACTGTGGATAGAGCCCAGAAAGAGAAAGTGGTCGAGGAACTCGGCCAAATCTTCGAAAGCTCTGGCGTCGTAGTGGTTTCGCACTACGCCGGTCTGACAGTTGCCGAGATGCAGGACCTGCGTTCGCGTGCGCGCGAAGCCGGAGGCTCCGTGCGTGTTGCCAAGAACAGGCTCGCCAAAATCGCCCTTGAGGGTAAGCCGTGTGAAAGCATGGCCGACCTGCTGACAGGGATGACCGTTCTGACCTATTCCGAGGACCCCGTGGCAGCAGCCAAGGTGGCCGAGGACTTCGCCAAGGATAACAAGAATTTTGAAATCCTCGGCGGTGCAATGGGTGAGAACGCTCTGGACCGCAAAGGCGTCGAAACAGTTTCGAAAATGCCGTCCCGCGATGAGCTTATTGCTTCGATCGTTGGCTGCATTGGCGCACCTGCTTCGAACATCGCCGGCGCGATTGGCGCACCTGCAAGCAACATCGCAAGCATCCTTTCCACCATCGAAGAGAAGGCGGAAGCTGCGTAAGCGGTTGGCACTGAATGATCTGCGTGGGGCATTTGCCCTGACGTTGGAACACACACTGTAAAACGGAAAGAGCTAATACAATGGCTGATCTGAAAGCACTCGCAGAAAGCATCGTGGGTCTGACCCTGCTGGAAGCACAAGAACTGAAAACCATCCTCAAAGACGAATATGGCATCGAGCCCGCAGCTGGCGGCGCGGTTGTCATGGCAGCCGGTGGCGACGCCGGTGGCGCAGCTGAGGAAGAAAAAACCGAATTCGACGTCGTTCTGAAGAACGCCGGCGCTTCGAAAATCAACGTGATCAAAGAAGTTCGCGGCATCACCGGCCTGGGCCTGAAAGAAGCCAAAGAGCTGGTCGAAGCTGGCGGCAAGATCAAAGAAGGCGTGTCGAAAGACGAAGCCGAAGAAGTCAAAGGCAAGCTGGAAGCAGCTGGCGCCGAAGTCGAGCTGGCCTAAGTCAACCGACAGGTGCATCGCTGATGCGCCGAAAAATTTGGCTGGGTCCGGAGAAATCCGGGTCCAGCCGAACCTGTCTTAGAAAGGGCCTCATGGGTTGGGGCGTTTTCTAAGACGCGGTTCGCGGATCGGGAGGCTGCCTTCGGGACGGTGGCCATGAATTGATCCGGACGTGTCGTCTCGAATGTGCAAGATGCCGGGGCCCGACGGTGTCTTTGCCCGCTGAGAACATCGAAAGGTGACATCTGACATGGCTCAAACGTTCCTTGGCCAGAAACGTCTTCGTAAATATTACGGCAAAATCCGTGAAGTGCTGGAGATGCCGAACCTCATTGAGGTCCAGAAATCTTCTTATGATCTTTTCCTGCGCTCAGGCGATGCAGAGCAGCCCACCGACGGCGAAGGCATCAAAGGCGTGTTCCAGTCGGTTTTCCCGATCAAGGATTTCAACGAAACCTCCGTTCTGGAGTTCGTAAAATACGATCTGGAAAAACCCAAGTACGACGTCGAAGAATGCATGCAGCGCGACATGACCTACAGCGCGCCGCTGAAGGTCACTCTGCGTCTGATCGTGTTTGATGTCGATGAGGACACCGGCGCCAAATCGGTCAAAGACATCAAGGAACAGGACGTGTTCATGGGCGACATGCCCCTGATGACGCCGAACGGGACGTTCATCGTGAACGGTACCGAGCGTGTGATCGTGTCCCAGATGCACCGTTCGCCCGGTGTGTTCTTTGACCACGACAAGGGCAAGACCCATTCCTCGGGCAAGTTGTTATTTGCCTGCCGCATCATCCCGTATCGCGGCAGCTGGCTGGACTTTGAGTTCGACGCCAAGGACATCGTCTTCGCCCGTATCGACCGTCGCCGTAAACTGCCTGTGACAACCCTGCTGTATGCGCTGGGTCTGGATCAGGAAGCGATCATGGACGCGTATTACAACACCGTGTCCTACAAGCTGGACAAGAAGAAGGGCTGGATCGCGCCGTTCTTCCCCGAGCGTGTTCGCGGTACCCGCCCGACCTATGATCTGATCGACGCGAAATCCGGTGAAGTCATTGCCGAGGCGGGCAAGAAAGTCACCCCGCGCGCGGTCAAGAAACTGATCGAAGAAGGCGTCGTTACCGACCTGCTGGTTCCGTTCGATCACATCGTCGGCAAGTATGTCGCAAAGGACATCATCAACGAAGAAAACGGCGCGATCTATGTCGAAGCCGGTGATGAGCTGACCCTGGAATACGACAAGGACGGCGACCTGATCGGTGGCACTGTCAAGGAACTGATCGATGCGGGTATCACCGACATCCCGGTTCTGGACATCGACAACGTCAATGTTGGCCCCTACATGCGCAACACCATGGCTCAAGATAAGAACCTGAACCGTGAAAGCGCGCTGATGGACATCTACCGCGTTATGCGTCCGGGTGAGCCGCCCACCGTCGAAGCTGCGTCGGCCCTGTTCGATACCCTGTTCTTCGACAGCGAGCGCTATGACCTGTCCGCCGTTGGCCGCGTGAAGATGAACATGCGTCTGGCTCTGGACGCGCCAGACACCCTGCGCACCCTGCGCCGCGAAGACATCGTGGCTTGCATCAAGGCGCTGGTTGAACTGCGTGACGGCAAAGGCGACGTGGACGATATCGACCACCTCGGCAACCGTCGTGTCCGTTCGGTCGGCGAACTGATGGAAAACCAGTACCGCGTTGGCCTGCTGCGTATGGAGCGTGCGATCAAAGAGCGTATGTCGTCGGTCGAAATCGACACTGTCATGCCGCAGGATCTGATCAACGCGAAACCGGCTGCGGCTGCTGTGCGTGAATTCTTCGGCTCATCGCAGCTGTCGCAGTTCATGGACCAGACCAACCCGCTGTCGGAAGTCACTCACAAACGCCGCCTCTCGGCGCTTGGCCCCGGTGGTCTGACGCGTGAGCGTGCGGGCTTTGAGGTTCGCGACGTGCACCCGACCCACTATGGCCGGATGTGCCCGATTGAAACGCCTGAAGGTCCGAACATCGGTCTGATCAACTCGCTGGCCACCTTTGCCCGCGTGAATAAGTATGGCTTCATTGAAACACCTTACCGCGTTGTTAAAGACGCCGAGGTGACCGATGAGGTTCATTACATGTCCGCGACCGAGGAAATGCGTCACACAGTGGCGCAGGCGAACGCGACTCTGGACGCTGATGGCAAGTTCATCAACGATCTGGTGTCGACCCGTCAGGCCGGTGACTACACGCTTGCCCCGCGCGAGAATGTGGACCTGATCGACGTAAGCCCAAAACAGCTGGTATCAGTCGCTGCATCGCTGATCCCGTTCCTTGAAAATGACGACGCCAACCGCGCTCTGATGGGCTCGAACATGCAACGTCAGGCGGTTCCGCTGCTGCGGGCCGAGGCACCGCTGGTCGGTACCGGGATCGAGGAAAAGGTTGCGATCGACTCGGGTGCTGCGATTCAGGCGAAACGCGCCGGTATCATCGACCAGGTCGATGCCCAGCGTATCGTTATCCGCGCCACCGAGGATCTGGAACTGGGCGACGCTGGCGTTGACATCTATCGTCTGCGCAAATTCCAGCGTTCGAACCAGAACACCTGCATTAACCAGCGTCCGCTGATCAAGGTGGGTGACACCGTCCAGAAGGGCGAGGTCATTGCCGACGGTCCGTCGACCGATATGGGTGAACTGGCGCTGGGCAAGAACGTGGTCGTCGCGTTCATGCCGTGGAACGGTTACAACTACGAAGACTCGATCCTGATCTCGGAACGTATCGCGCGTGACGACGTCTTTACCTCGGTCCACATCGAGGAATTCGAAGTCGCCGCCCGTGACACCAAGTTGGGCCCGGAAGAGATCACCCGCGACATCCCGAACGTCGGTGAAGAAGCGCTGCGCAACCTCGACGAGGCGGGCATCGTTTACATCGGTGCGGATGTCGAGCCGGGCGATATTCTGGTCGGCAAGATCACCCCAAAGGGCGAAAGCCCGATGACCCCGGAAGAAAAGCTGCTGCGCGCCATCTTTGGTGAAAAAGCATCTGACGTGCGCGACACCTCGCTGCGCGTGAAGCCGGGCGATTACGGTACGGTCGTTGAGGTTCGCGTCTTCAACCGTCACGGCGTCGAGAAAGACGAGCGTGCGCTGCAGATCGAGCGTGAGGAAGTCGAACGTCTGGCCCGTGACCGGGACGACGAGCTGGCGATCCTTGACCGCAACATCTATGCGCGTCTGCAGGGCCTGATCCTGGGCAAAACCGCTGTCAAAGGCCCGAAAGGCGTCAAGCCGGGCTCGGTGATCACCGAGGAGCTGCTGGAAACCCTGACCCGTGGTCAGTGGTGGCAGCTGGCGCTGGAAGGTGAGCAGGATGCACAGATCGTCGAAGCTCTGAACGAGCAGTACGAAGTGCAAAAGCGTGCTCTGGACGCCCGTTTCGAGGACAAGGTCGAGAAGGTCCGCCGTGGCGACGACCTGCCGCCGGGTGTGATGAAGATGGTCAAAGTCTTCATCGCCGTGAAGCGCAAGCTGCAGCCGGGCGACAAGATGGCTGGTCGTCACGGGAACAAAGGTGTGATCTCCAAGGTTGTTCCGATGGAAGACATGCCGTTCCTGGCCGATGGTACTCCGGTTGACTTCTGTCTGAACCCGCTGGGTGTGCCTTCGCGTATGAACGTTGGTCAGATCCTTGAAACCCACATGGGTTGGGCCGCGCGCGGTCTGGGTCTGAACATCGACGACGCACTGGGTGAATACCGCCGCTCCGGCGACCTGACCCCGGTGCGCGAAGCAATGAAGCTGGCCTATGGCGAGAATGTCTACGAAGAAGGCATCACCGGTCTGGACGAGGATGGCCTGATCGAGGCTGCGGGCAACGTGACTCGCGGTGTTCCGATCGCAACCCCGGTCTTTGACGGTGCCAAAGAGGCTGACGTCAACGACGCGCTGGTGCGTGCGGGCTTCTCGGAAAGCGGTCAGTCGATCCTGTTCGACGGTCGTACCGGTGAGCAATTCGCACGTCCGGTGACCGTGGGCATCAAGTACCTGCTGAAACTGCACCACCTTGTGGATGACAAAATCCACGCGCGTTCGACCGGACCGTACAGCTTGGTTACCCAGCAGCCGCTGGGTGGTAAGGCGCAGTTCGGTGGTCAGCGCTTTGGTGAGATGGAGGTCTGGGCTCTGGAAGCTTACGGCGCCGCCTACACCCTGCAGGAGATGCTGACGGTGAAATCGGATGACGTCGCCGGCCGGACCAAGGTCTATGAGTCGATCGTCAAGGGCGAGGATAACTTTGAAGCGGGCGTACCGGAATCGTTCAACGTTCTGGTTAAAGAAGTCCGTGGCCTCGGCCTGAATATGGAACTCCTGGATGCGGAGGTTGAGGAATAAGAATTTTGAAAAAATTCTTGGGCGGAAACTTTTGAAGTTTCCGCTCACCTCTCCCCCCTTCCGCAAGATTTGAGGTAACAAATGAACCAGGAAATCACCAACAACCCGTTCAACCCGCTGACGCCCCCGAAGGTCTTCGACGAGATCAAGGTCTCGCTGGCGTCGCCCGAGCGGATTCTGTCTTGGTCCTATGGCGAGATCAAGAAACCCGAAACCATCAACTACCGGACGTTCAAGCCGGAGCGTGACGGTCTGTTCTGCGCGCGTATCTTTGGCCCGATCAAAGATTACGAATGTCTGTGCGGTAAGTATAAGCGGATGAAGTATCGCGGCGTTGTCTGCGAGAAATGCGGTGTGGAAGTCACCCTGCAGAAAGTCCGCCGCGAGCGTATGGGCCACATCGAACTGGCCGCGCCCGTCGCACATATCTGGTTCCTGAAGTCGCTGCCGTCCCGCATCGGTCTGATGCTGGACATGACGCTGCGCGATCTGGAACGCGTTCTGTACTTTGAAAACTACGTCGTCATCGAGCCCGGTCTGACAGACCTGTCTTATGGCCAGATGCTGACCGAAGAAGAGTACATGGACGCGCAGGATGCCTATGGCATGGATGCGTTCACCGCGAATATCGGTGCCGAAGCCATCCGTGAGATGCTGGCCCAGATCGATCTGGAAGCCGAAGCCGAGCAGCTGCGCGCTGATCTGGCCGAAGCGACCGGCGAACTGAAGCCCAAGAAGATCATCAAGCGTTTGAAGGTTGTTGAATCCTTCCTCGAGTCGGGCAACCGTCCCGAGTGGATGGTGATGACCGTGATCCCGGTCATTCCGCCGGAACTGCGTCCGCTGGTTCCGCTGGATGGCGGCCGTTTCGCGACCTCGGATCTGAACGATCTGTATCGCCGTGTCATCAACCGGAACAACCGTCTGAAGCGTCTGATCGAGCTGCGCGCGCCTGACATCATCGTCCGCAACGAAAAGCGGATGCTGCAGGAATCCGTGGATGCTCTGTTCGACAACGGCCGTCGTGGCCGCGTGATCACGGGCGCCAACAAGCGCCCGCTGAAATCGCTGTCGGACATGCTGAAAGGTAAGCAGGGCCGCTTCCGTCAGAACCTTCTGGGTAAGCGCGTCGACTTCTCGGGCCGTTCGGTTATCGTGACCGGTCCGGAACTCAAGCTGCACCAGTGTGGTCTGCCCAAGAAGATGGCGTTGGAACTGTTCAAGCCGTTCATCTACTCGCGCCTTGAAGCCAAGGGTCTGTCTTCGACCGTGAAACAGGCGAAGAAACTGGTCGAGAAAGAGCGTCCCGAAGTGTGGGATATCCTCGACGAGGTGATCCGCGAACACCCTGTCATGCTGAACCGTGCGCCAACACTGCACCGTCTTGGCATTCAGGCGTTCGAGCCGGTCCTGATCGAAGGTAAAGCGATCCAGCTGCACCCGCTGGTCTGTTCGGCCTTCAACGCCGACTTCGACGGGGACCAGATGGCCGTTCACGTCCCGCTGAGCCTTGAGGCCCAGCTGGAAGCCCGTGTTCTGATGATGTCGACGAACAACGTTCTGTCGCCTGCAAACGGCGCGCCGATCATCGTTCCTTCTCAGGATATGATCCTGGGTCTCTACTATGTGACCCTGGAGCGTGAAGGCATGCCGGGCGAAGGCAAGGTCTTTGGCTCGATCGAAGAAGTTCAGCACGCGCTGGACGCGGGTGAGGTGCATCTGCACTCGAAAATCACCGCGCGGATCACGCAGATCGACGACGAAGGCAACGAAGTTCAGAAGCGTTTCGAGACCACTCCGGGCCGTCTGCGCCTTGGTGCGTTGCTGCCGATGAACAACAAGGCGCCGTTCGAGCTGGTCAACCGTCTGCTGCGGAAGAAAGAAGTGCAGCAGGTGATCGACACCGTCTATCGTTACTGCGGGCAGAAAGAGTCGGTTATCTTCTGTGACCAGATCATGTCGATGGGCTTCAAAGAAGCGTTCAAGGCGGGCATCTCGTTCGGTAAGGACGACATGGTCATTCCGGACGACAAGTGGGGCATCGTCGATGACACCCGCGGTCAGGTGAAGGACTTTGAACAACAGTACATGGACGGCCTGATCACTCAGGGCGAAAAGTACAACAAAGTTGTCGATGCCTGGTCGAAGTGTAACGACCGCGTGACTGAGGCGATGATGAGCACGATCTCATCCTCGGATCGGGCAGAGGACGGATCCGAACAGGAACCGAACTCGGTCTACATGATGGCCCACTCTGGTGCGCGTGGCTCGGTCACTCAGATGAAACAGCTGGGCGGTATGCGCGGCCTTATGGCCAAGCCGAACGGTGACATCATCGAGACGCCGATCATCTCGAACTTCAAGGAAGGTCTGACCGTTCTCGAGTACTTCAACTCGACCCACGGTGCCCGTAAGGGTCTGTCGGATACCGCTCTGAAGACCGCGAACTCGGGTTACCTGACCCGTCGTCTGGTGGACGTGGCGCAGGACTGCATCGTGCGTGAGATCGACTGTGGCACCGAGCGTGCAATCACAGCCGAAGCCGCCGTGAACGACGGTGAGGTTGTCGCCTCGCTGGCCGAACGTATCCTGGGCCGTGTGGCGGCTGACGACATCCTGCGTCCGGGAACGGATGAGGTGATCGTTGCGGCTGGTCAGCTGATCGACGAGCGTATGGCAGATGCCATTGATGAAGCCGGCGTTCAGTCGACCCGCATCCGTTCGCCTCTGACCTGTGAGTCCGAGGAAGGTGTCTGTGCAACTTGCTACGGTCGTGACCTTGCGCGCGGTACCATGGTGAACACGGGTGAAGCCGTCGGCATCATCGCCGCCCAGTCCATTGGTGAACCCGGTACGCAGCTGACGATGCGGACCTTCCACATCGGTGGTGTTGCGCAAGGTGGTCAGCAGTCGTTCCAGGAAGCCAGCCAGGAAGGTGTCGTTTCGTTCGAAAACCCGCAGATTTTGGTAAATGCTGCAGGCGAAAGCCTGGTCATGGGCCGGAACATGAAGCTGGTGATCAAGGACGAGCACGGCGAAGAGCGTGCCAGCCACAAGCTGGGCTACGGCTCGAAGCTGTTCGTCAAGGACGGCACCAAAGTCGCCCGTGGCGACAAGCTGTTCGAATGGGATCCCTACACCCTGCCGATCATCGCCGAGAAAGCCGGTACCGCGAAATACGTCGACCTTGTTTCGGGCCTTGCTGTTCGCGACGAGACCGACGAAGCCACCGGTATGACCCAGAAGATCGTGATCGACTGGCGCGCCGCCCCCAAAGGCAGCGACCTCAAGCCCGAGATCATTCTGGTCGGTGAAGATGGCGAGCCGGTCCGCAATGATGCGGGCAACCCGGTTCACTATCCGATGTCGGTGGACGCGATCCTGTCGGTCGAAGACGGCCAGCAGGTTGAAGCCGGTGACGTTGTCGCGCGTATCCCGCGTGAAGGCGCCAAGACCAAGGACATCACCGGTGGTTTGCCGCGTGTGGCCGAACTGTTCGAAGCCCGTCGTCCGAAAGATCACGCGATCATCGCGGAAGCCGATGGTTACGTGCGCTTTGGCCGCGACTACAAGAACAAGCGCCGCATCAGCATCGAACCGGCGGACGAGTCCATGGAGACCATCGAATACATGGTGCCCAAGGGCAAGCACATCCCGGTCGCCGAAGGGGACTTCATCCAGAAGGGTGAATACCTGATGGACGGTAACCCGGCTCCGCATGACATCCTGTCCATCATGGGTGTCGAAGCGCTGGCGGATTACATGATCGACGAGGTGCAGGACGTCTATCGTCTGCAGGGTGTGAAGATCAACGACAAGCACATCGAAGTCATCGTGCGCCAGATGCTGCAGAAGTGGGAGATCCTGGATTCAGGCGACACCACCCTGCTGAAAGGCGAACATGTCGACAAGCAGGAGTTCGACGCGGCCAACGAGAAGACCATCTCGCGCGGTGGACGTCCGGCTCAGGGCGAGCCGATCCTCTTGGGGATCACCAAAGCCTCGCTGCAGACGCGTTCGTTCATCTCGGCGGCGTCGTTCCAGGAAACCACCCGTGTTCTGACCGAAGCGTCGGTACAGGGCAAAAAGGACAAACTGGTCGGCCTGAAAGAGAACGTTATCGTTGGCCGCCTGATCCCCGCCGGTACCGGTGGTGCGACCCAGGCCGTGCGTCAGGTTGCGCAATCGCGCGACAACGTCGTGATCGAAGCTCGCCGGGAAGAGGCCGAAGCGGCCGCTGCCCTGGCTGCGCCGATGATGGACGACGACATGGTCGGCGACGAGCTGGACGTTCTGGTGGAAACACCGGAAAGCCGCGAGTAAGTCTCGTCACAAGCAAAAAAGAGGCCCTGCGATATCTATCGCGGGGCCTCTTTTTGTGGACTAGTCAATGACTGCTTCGAGTCTTTAGGGCCCGATGCTGCGCGTTCAACGAAGCTCAGCTTGACGCGACGAAGCGCCAAACGCTTGCCGGACGAAACTTGAACATGGGCGCGAAGCCATCCTCATGCTATTTTTAGGAAGGATTTGTAGGACGGGAAGCTGTTGGATCGCCAGCACACAAATGAGATTGACCGTGTCTTAAGCGGATTCGATACAGGGCGAGACCGACTCGTCGCGGATAGCTGGCAGCGCTGTGTTGAAACCTATGGTATGGATCCCTCACGGCAGGAACCCGCGCATATCCTGCCTGACACCAAATTCCGTGAACATCTGGAACAATCCGAACGTCTGATCGCAACGGCGCGATCGGGGCTGCAATCGCTGTTTGCGCAGGTGGCAGGGCAGAACTACGTCCTGCTGCTTGCGGATGCGGATGGAGTCTGCGTCGACTTCTTTGGCGACCGGAACTTCGAGGACGAGCTCAGAACTGCGGGTCTTCATCTAGGATTCAAGTGGACGGAAGAGTTGGCGGGAACGAACGGGGTGGGTTCGTGCATTGTTACAGGTCAGCCGGTGACGATCCATCAGGGCGATCATTTTTCGATCACACATACGCCGCTGTCTTGTACGGCAGCACCTATTTTTGACACCAAGGGTGGTCTTGCGGCTGTTCTGGATGTGTCCTTGTTGCGTGGACCCTCGCCTAAGGCGTCGCAGAATCTGGCCATGACATTGGTGACGAATTCCGCCCGTCGCGTCGAGATGGCAAACCTGATGGCATCGACCCGGCGCGATTGGGTCCTGCGCTTTTCAGCCAGCCCCGAGTTTCTGGAGGTCGATCCCGAAGCGGCGGTTGCAGTGGACGGAGGTGGCAAGATCATCGGTATGACCTCGGGAGCCCGCCGCGCGCTGGACCCGGACGGTACGGGACACCTGATCGGTTCTCGGTTGCAGGACTGGCTTGAAATCAGCGTTGACGACATGCCCGAATTCATGCGCGGCAGGCCGTCCGAGGACCGTGTATTGCACCTTAAGGACGGGCGCGCGCTTTATGGCCATGCCGTCGCGCCGCAGACACCGCAAATGGCGGCAGCCCTGCGCAAGCGAGAACAGGTTCTGCCCGGGACCCTTGGCAGTTTTGCGGGGCCGGATGCGGACCTTCAGCAACTGTTGAACAAAGCTGCGCGTCTTGCACCAACCAATCTGCCGCTTGTGCTGACCGGTGAAAGCGGAACCGGCAAGACAAAACTGGCGCGTGCAATCCACATGGCCGATCCTGCGACGCAGGATTTTCACACCGTGATCTGCTGCGACACCGAGACACTCGATTTCTGCCACGCCATTGATCCCGGAACGCTGTTCCTGCGCGGTGTCGAAGATCTTAGCAAACCTGCGCAGGCCTCTCTTTTGGCGGTGCTGGAGCGGCGGGCCGATCTGAGGATCATCGCCTCTTGCCGAGAGGCCCCGGCCGGATTGCAAGGTTATCTGCGCGAGGATCTGTTGCACCGGATCGCAGGTGCCACCTTGCCCCTGCCGCCGTTACGACATCGGGCGGATCTGGATTGGCTGATTGATCGCCTGCTCAGACGGTTTGCCAGCCATGATATCCGCCTGTCCACAGCCGCGCGTGCTGATCTGAAGTCACGACTCTGGCGCGGCAATATTCGTGAACTGGAACATCTGCTGCTCAGTACTGTCGCCTTATGTCAGGACAACATCATCGACTTGACGGACTTACCCGCTCCGGTGCTGGCCTCTGATCACGAGCGGGACGTGGATGATCTGGAAGCGCTCCTGCGCGCCTGTGATTGGAACATGTCCCAGGTTGCGCGGCGGCTTGGCGTGAACCGGTCGACAATCCTTCGTCGTGCGCGAAAGGCTGGGCTTATACCGCCCGTATAACCGCAAGTGCACCCGTGTTGCAGCCTTGTTGCGCGCGCAACAAGCTTAGGTATTTTTGGTCCGGGTAAAGTGCTGACCCTGCAAATCCGCTTGCCCGACGGGTCGCGGATTTGCCAGCCTTCTGCTCCGTGGAGATAGGGAGGATAACATGCTCGACACAACACTCTCGGATCAGGTGCAGGGGTTTCTGGACGTTTTCGGGGCGGCTTTGTCCAAAGGCGATATCGTTGCTGCCTGCGATATGTTTCATGACGAATGCTATTGGCGCGATCTGGTCAGCTTTACCTGGAATATCAAAACGGTCGAAGGCAAGGCGCAGGTGGCAGATATGCTCTCGCACCAGCTGGCCACGACCAAGCCAAGCGGTTGGAGAATAGCCGAAGGTGAGGTGCCCACAGAGGATGGGGGCGTGACCACCGCATGGATCGAATTCGAGACCGAAGTTGCGCGTGGCTA
This sequence comes from Ruegeria sp. AD11(2025), assembly GCF_056542405.1. Classification (NCBI taxonomy): domain Bacteria; kingdom Pseudomonadati; phylum Pseudomonadota; class Alphaproteobacteria; order Rhodobacterales; family Roseobacteraceae; genus Ruegeria; species Ruegeria sp. AD11(2025). Next base: position 57,745 of record NZ_JBQFZU010000025.1, read on the forward strand.
CGGTCTGATCCGCCTCAAGGAAGGCAGGATATGGACCTTGCTGACCACGATGGCCGAGTTGAAAGGGCATGAAGAACCCAAAGGGTTCAACCGTCCGCTGGGTGCCAAGCATGGGGCCGGAAAACACCGTACCACATGGGCAGAAGAACGCGCGCAGGAAGAGGCCGAACTGGGCTACAAGACACAGCCCTACTGCCTTATCATCGGCGGCGGTCAGGGCGGGATCGCAATGGGCGCGCGGTTGCGCCAGCTTGGTGTACCGACGATCATCGTCGAACGGAACGACCGGCCCGGCGACAGTTGGCGCAATCGCTACAAATCCCTCTGTCTGCACGATCCGGTCTGGTACGACCATCTGCCCTATATCAAGTTCCCGGAAAACTGGCCTGTGTTCTCGCCCAAGGACAAGATCGGCGACTGGCTTGAGATGTATACGAAAGTGATGGAGCTGAACTATTGGACGCGTACAACGGCCATATCCGCCACGTACGACGAAGCCAAGGGCGAATGGACCATCACAGTAAACCGAGACGGCGAAGAGATTGTACTGCGGCCCAAACATCTGATCATGGCGACGGGTATGTCTGGAAAAAAACGCATGCCTGATTTTCCGGGAATGGATGTGTTCAAGGGTGTCCAGGCTCATTCCTCAGAACATGAAGGGCCGGACAAATGGGCAGGCAAGAAAGTTGTCGTGGTGGGGTCTAATAACTCAGCTCACGATATCTGTGCGGCCCTTTGGGAGAACGATGCTGACGTAACTATGGTGCAGCGGTCCTCAACCCATATTGTCCGCTCGGACACCCTCATGGAAATCGGACTGGGCGATCTCTATTCTGAACGTGCGGTGCGGTCTGGCATGACGACCGAAAAGGCCGATCTGATCTTTGCATCGCTGCCCTATCGCATCCTGCATGAATTCCAGATTCCGGCCTATGCTGCGATGAAAGAACAGGACAAAGAGTTTTATGACGGCCTGGAAAAGGCCGGGTTCTGGCTGGATTGGGGTGATGACGACAGCGGGCTGTTCATGAAATACCTGCGTCGTGGATCCGGCTATTACATCGATATCGGTGCCAGCCAGTTGATCATTGATGGCGAAATCAAGCTGAAACGCGGTCAGGTCACCGCGCTTGATGAATCCGGAGTTATCCTTGATGACGGCACGCATCTAGATGCCGACCTGGTGGTCTATGCGACAGGGTATAATTCGATGAACGGTTGGGTCGCGGACCTGATGGGCCAGGATATGGCAGATCGACTTGGGAAATGCTGGGGTCTGGGCTCTGACACAACCAAGGACCCGGGGCCCTGGGAAGGCGAACAACGCAATATGTGGAAGCCGACACAGGTGCCAAACCTTTGGATGCATGGCGGAAACCTGCATCAGTCCCGGCACTACTCACAGTTTCTGTCGCTGCAGATAAAGGCCCGGATGGTGGGTATCCCGACGCCGGTCTTCGGCCTTCAACAAGTCTATCACCTCAGTTAAGTCATGCGCTACAATCATGAAGCGGACTTTCAAGCTATTCGATTGAAAGTCTGCTTTGTCCGGAGGCTTTGTGAAAACTCTGATTGGTCAGCGAAACATGTCGAAAACACCTTTTATGTGCATTCTCTCGCGCTTCTGCCAGAGCTTTCGCACAGGCGCTGAAAACGAGCGCGACGAGAGAGCTCGTGGGCCGGAGTTTTCACACACCGTGTCCGCACATTGGTCATTCGTTCGACCAGAACGCGCTGTGTTGCAGTAAATTGAGGCTTGGTCACGAGACCCGTTTTTTACGAACCTAGTGTACCTCTCCTGGTAAGTTGACATCCCGGACAGCGACGGCACCAATGTTGCGGGTGACTAAGGACCGGACCTGTTTGAAATGACCCCAAACCTGAAAGGCGCGCTGCTGATGATGGGCAGCATGGCGGCCTTCACCATCAATGATGCGCTGGTCAAGGCCGCCGGGGCGGAGGTGCCGCTGTTCCAGATGGTGGCGATGCGCGGGGTGCTGGCGACAGTTTTGGTGTATTTTCTGGCGCGTCATCTGGGGGCGCTGCATCTGAATTTTCCGCGCCATGACAAGTGTCTGGTGGCGGCACGGTGTCTGGCCGAGCTTTCGGCGACGTTTTTCTTCCTGACAGCGCTTCTGCACATGCCGCTGGCGAATGTAACCGCAGTATTGCAGGCTTTGCCTCTGACCGTGACCCTGGGTGCGGTGCTGTTCTTCGGTGAACAGATCGGCTGGCGTCGGGTTCTGGCCATTGCGCTGGGGTTTCTCGGTATGCTGCTGATTGTGCGACCGGGCCCCGAGGGGTTCAGCATCTATGCCATTTACGCGTTGATCGCGGTTGTGTCGGTCACCATCCGAGATCTGATCACGCGGCGGATGTCGATCCATGTACCCTCACTGGCGGTCACATTAGCGACCTCGCTTACAATCACCGTCGCGGCGGGATGCGCCTCTCTCGCTTCGGGCTGGCAACCGGTTTCGCCGGGCGCGGGGCTGATGGTCGCCTGCGCGGCGGTGTTCGTGCTGACCGGCTATTTGTGCAGCGTCATGGTCATGCGCGTCGGAGATGTCGGATTTGTCGCGCCTTTCCGCTATTCCAGCCTGATCTGGGCGCTGGCCCTGGGCTGGCTGGTGTTCGGTGACTGGCCGGACCCGGTTACTCTGCTCGGGGCAGGGTTGGTGGTGGGTGCCGGGTTGTTCACGCTGTTCCGCGAACGCCACTCTCACGCAGCGGAGTGAGTCCGCCGAACAACGTTCTGTTCAATGGCAAAGCGGGCGATGAATTCTCCTTCTTGCTCGGGTGTAAGCGGGGACAACTCTGTGATGCTGTTGCGGGCATGGGGTGAATCGTTGAATTGGTTCAGCGTGCGCACCCACATTGGCGCGTCCGGGTAGCTGATCACCGGCATGAAGTTCCCGATGCGGTGATGGGCGAAATTCATGATCGTCTGCTCGCAGCCGCCGCGCACATGCATGGCGAATCCGACGCCTAACAGAGGCCGAAACACCTGCGCGGCCCAAATGCCGTCTGCCCCGAAACGGGCTAGAAAACCCTGATTATAGTCGATGGCGGCTGTTTTGTTGTTCGCCATCAGACCTTGGCTCTCGACCGCGGCGATGCGCAGGCGCTCGACGAAATCCACCGACACGGCATCGTCATCGTCGTGGCGGAATTGCAGGCAGGGAGCGCTGGGGTCGTCGCGCGCGGCGTTCAGGATCTCTTTCATCACTTTGCGGTGCCGGGCAGGCGCGCGCGCGATGATCCGGACCTGTTTCATGCCAGAGGTCAGATCGTGCAGCCGGTCAAAGGCGGTTTTCGGCAAGCAATCCCCGATCACGATAAGGAACTGGAACTCTTCATCGGTCTGTTCCCTGAAACAGGGCAGGGTGGTAGTTTCGAAAAGCCGGAACCGCTCTTCCAGACGGGCCGGATTATAGAGGTACTGCCTGCGTTCCTCGATCGTGTCATGTTCGACCTGAAAGCCCCCGTAAGCGGGGTAGGAAAAGCGGCAAAGGCCTATGACTTGCATGGTTCATCCGTCGGGTAAAATGGTGAGCAGACTATGCCCCCGTCGTCATACCCTCGCAACGGCTACCGAACTGGAAACCCCCATCACGCCCTGATATTTGCGTGCTATCGGGTCAACGGACCGCCTCATTGGGGGTTGCTGTTGACACTTGGGCCGACTCCCCCTATTACGCGCGTCATCTCGGTACCGGGGGCCGCCCCAAAACCGATTTCAGTAATGAACTGGTCAAGACCCGGACAATTTTGCAGTTCGCGTCCTCTGATAACCAACCGCGACGTTCACCTCGGAATGGGAACGCTCGTGGATTTTGCGCTTGTGGACGCATAAGTGCAGCAAGTTTAACCGCACGCAACGCGCGTGCATGTCATGTGTGTTGCAAAACGGGGAAGAAACCGGAATGCCAACTATTCAACAGCTGATCCGCAAGCCGCGGCAGCCCAAAGTAAAACGCTCGAAGTCCATGCACCTGGAGCAGTGCCCGCAGAAACGCGGCGTCTGCACACGTGTTTACACCACCACGCCAAAGAAGCCGAACTCGGCTATGCGTAAGGTTGCCAAGGTGCGCCTGACCAACGGGTTCGAGGTCATCTCGTACATTCCCGGTGAAAGCCACAACCTGCAGGAACACTCGGTTGTTCTGATCCGTGGCGGCCGTGTGAAAGACCTTCCTGGTGTGCGTTACCACATCCTGCGCGGTGTTCTGGATACTCAGGGCGTCAAAGACCGTAAGCAACGCCGTTCGAAATACGGCGCGAAGCGTCCCAAGTAAGAAGGAGAGGCTGATATGTCACGTCGTCACGCCGCCGAAAAACGCGAAGTCCTGCCTGACGCCAAATTTGGCGACAAGGTTTTGACCAAATTCATGAACAACCTGATGATCGACGGCAAGAAGTCGGTCGCAGAGCGCATCGTCTACAACGCGTTCGACCGCGTTGAGAACAAGATCAAGCGCGCTCCTGTCGAAGTGTTCCACGAAGCGCTCGACAACATCAAACCGTCGGTCGAGGTCCGCTCGCGCCGGGTTGGTGGTGCAACCTATCAGGTTCCGGTCGAAGTCCGCCCCGAGCGCCGCGAAGCACTGGCCATCCGTTGGCTGATCACTGCTGCGCGTGGCCGCAACGAAAACACCATGGAAGAACGCCTCGCCGGTGAGCTGCTGGACGCTGTACAGTCCCGCGGTACCGCCGTGAAGAAGCGCGAAGACACCCACAAGATGGCCGAGGCGAACAAAGCCTTCAGCCACTACCGTTGGTAATTCCAGAGGCTTATCAAAATGGCACGCGAATATACACTCAACCATTACCGTAACTTCGGTATCATGGCGCATATCGATGCAGGTAAAACCACCTGCTCGGAACGCATCCTGTATTACACCGGTAAATCCCACAACATCGGTGAGGTGCACGATGGTGCAGCCACCATGGACTGGATGGAGCAGGAGCAGGAACGCGGTATCACCATCACTTCGGCTGCGACCACCACTTTCTGGGAACGCACCGAAGACGGTCAAACTGCTGACTCGCCTAAGCACCGCCTGAACATCATCGACACCCCCGGCCACGTTGACTTCACCATCGAAGTCGAGCGCTCGCTGGCGGTACTCGACGGTGCTGTTTGCGTTCTGGACGCAAACGCCGGTGTTGAACCCCAGACCGAAACCGTGTGGCGTCAGGCTGACCGCTACAAGGTTCCGCGTATGGTTTTCGTCAACAAAATGGACAAGATCGGTGCTGACTTCTTCAACTGCGTTCGCATGATCGAAGATCGCACCGGTGCACGTGCTGTTCCGGTTGGTATTCCGATCGGTGCAGAATCCGAGCTTGAAGGTCTTGTTGATCTGGTCACCATGGAAGAATGGCTGTGGCAGGGTGAAGACCTTGGTGCAAGCTGGGTCAAAGCACCGATCCGTGACAGCCTGAAAGACATGGCTGACGAATGGCGCGGTAAAATGATCGAAGCGGCCGTCGAAATGGACGACGACGCGATGATGGAATACCTGGAAGGCAATGAGCCCGACGTTCCCACCCTGCGCGCCCTGCTGCGCAAAGGTACGCTGGAAATCGCGTTCGTTCCGGTTCTGGGTGGTTCGGCGTTCAAGAACAAAGGCGTCCAGCCTCTGCTCAACGCTGTGATCGACTATCTGCCCAGCCCGCTGGACGTAGTCGATTACATGGGCTTCAAGCCCGGCGACGAGGAAGAAGTTCGTAACATCGCACGTCGTGCAGACGACGACATGGCCTTCTCAGGTCTGGCGTTCAAAATCATGAACGACCCCTTCGTTGGCTCTCTGACCTTCACCCGCATCTACTCGGGCACCATGCAGAAGGGTGACTCGATCCTGAACTCGACCAAAGGTAAGAAAGAGCGCATCGGTCGTATGATGATGATGCACTCGAACAACCGGGAAGAGATTGAAGAAGCGTTTGCAGGCGACATCATCGCGTTGGCGGGTCTGAAAGACACCACCACCGGTGACACCCTGTGTGACGCGAAGGATCCGGTGGTTTTGGAAACCATGACCTTCCCCGATCCGGTGATCGAGATCGCGGTCGAGCCCAAAACCAAGGGCGACCAAGAGAAGATGTCCCAGGGTCTGGCCCGTCTGGCCGCTGAAGACCCGTCCTTCCGCGTGGAAACTGACCTGGAATCCGGTCAGACCATCATGAAGGGCATGGGCGAACTTCACCTGGACATCCTGGTAGACCGTCTGAAGCGCGAGTTCAAAGTCGAGGCAAACATCGGTGCGCCGCAGGTGGCATACCGTGAAACCATCTCGATGCCGGTTGAGCACACCTACACCCACAAGAAACAGTCGGGTGGTTCGGGTCAGTTCGCGGAAGTCAAGCTGGAGATCCAGCCGACAGAGCCGGGCGAAGGTTACTCGTTCGAAAGCCGCATCGTTGGTGGTGCTGTTCCGAAGGAATACATTCCGGGTGTTGAAAAAGGCATCAACTCGGTCATGGATAGCGGCCCACTGGCTGGCTTCCCCGTGATCGACTTCAAGGTTGCCCTGCTGGACGGTAAATTCCACGACGTTGACTCGAGCGTTCTGGCGTTCGAAATCGCATCGCGGATGTGTATGCGTGAAGGCATGCGCAAAGCTGGTGCGAAACTGCTGGAACCGATCATGAAGGTCGAAGTGATCACCCCGGAAGAATACACCGGCGGTATCATTGGCGACCTGACCTCGCGTCGTGGTCAGGTTTCTGGACAAGAGCCGCGCGGCAACGCGATCGCGATCGATGCATTCGTTCCGCTGGCGAACATGTTCGGCTACATCAACACCCTGCGTTCGATGTCGTCGGGCCGCGCCCAGTTCACCATGCAGTTCGACCACTACGATCCGGTTCCGCAGAACATCTCGGACGAGATCCAGGCGAAATACGCATAAGCGAAGATTTGAGGGAGCTCCGGCCTGGGGCTCCCTTCATTACCGACAAAGGAGGCCATCATGGCAAAGGAAAAGTTTGAGCGTAATAAGCCGCACGTCAACATCGGCACGATTGGCCACGTTGACCACGGCAAGACCACGCTGACCGCAG